>JALZVK010000064.1 GCA_023301005.1 Saprospiraceae bacterium
AAATAAATTGACGTTTTTGGGTTAGAGATTTTGGAAACTGATGAGGCAAAAAACGTAGACAACCTAATGGTTGGCGAGGCTTTTTAACGAAGTCAGGTTCCTAAATATCAAGTCAAAAATGTAAATTTATTTTTGACCTATTCCTTAGCCTATGAGTGTTGAATCAATAAGTTTTAAAGTATGTTTAATTACAGTTGGCTAAAGTAGGAAAAATTGTTGAAATGTAAAATTGATTTTAAAAGAGTTCTATATTTGCAATCGTTTAAATACAAGTGTTTGTGTGTATATGTGTATGTGTGTATATGTTGTCGAATAACTTTTGATTTTCACCAAACAAGAAAGCACGACAACATATACACCTACTACACTCATACACCTAAACACATCAAAAAAACAAACAATGCGAATAGATATATTATCAGCCGTTCCTGAATTATTAAATAGTCCGTTGCAACACTCTATCATGTTGCGAGCGCAAAAGAAAGGATTGCTTGAAGTCGTTGTTCACGACTTACGTAAGTACGGTGTTGGAAAACAAAATCAATTGGACGATTATCAATATGGCGGAGGTGCAGGTATGGTGATGATGATAGAACCTATCGCCAATTGTATCAATGCATTGAAAGCGGAAAGGACTTACGATGACATTATATATATGACTCCTGATGGAAAACGATTTGACCAATCAGAAGCAAATTATTTGTCTCTTAAAAAAAATCTAATTCTACTCTGCGGACATTATAAAGGTATTGATGACAGAATCCGAGAGCATTTTATTACTAAAGAAATTTCGATTGGTGATTTTGTTTTGTCGGGTGGTGAGTTGGCAGCAGCTACGGTGGTTGATGCGATTGGTCGATTAATTCCTGGGGTATTAAATGATGGTACGTCTGCCCTATTTGATTCCTTTCAAGATAATTTATTAGCGCCTCCGATATATACTCGCCCTGCGGAATTTAATGGTTGGAAAGTTCCTGATATTTTATTGTCGGGTCATGAAAAAGCTATCTCGGATTGGAGACATGAGCAATCGTTGAAGCGGACGGAGGAACGGCGACCTGACCTTTTGAAAAAGGGAACAGGGGAAGATGGATTTGAGAATATTGAAGTTTGACAAATACTCTTGTTACTAAAAATAGAAACCCAAATCCTCTTTTTGAGGATTTGGGTTTCGTGTTTTTTTTTTATAAAAAACAATACACTTACGTAGTAAGGAATTCGAAATAAATAGATTTGAAATAATTTTTAATTACCTATTTTTATAGCATCATAGATTACCTGATGAATTGACGGACGAATATTGAGGTCATAAATTTTTCTATTATTTCTAGTTGGAAATACTCTGTTAGAAAAAAATATATAAATCAATTCATGTTCAGGATCGACCCAAACAAAAGTACCTGTATAACCAGAATGTCCATAACTCGATGGACTAGCATCTTTAGCAACAGAACTTTTTTGAGGATGATATTCCAATAGTGGTTTATCAAAACCTAATCCTCTCCTATTATCATTTTCAGGATATTGATATTTTGTAAATTCGTTAATTGACTCCTCTGCAATAAAACGTTGTCCGCCATAAGTACCTCCATTCAAATACATTTGCATCAGCTTCACCAAATCATTCGCTGAACCAAACAAACCTGCATTAGAAGAAACGCCTCCCATCATGATTGCACCTTCATCATGTACCCTTCCATGTATTTGAGTATTTCTAAAAAAAGTGTCAAGTTCAGTAGGAACTATTCGGTCTTTAGTAAAATATCGTAGCGGGTTATAAGTCAACGTATTAGCACCAATTGGTTTGTAAAAGGTTTGTTTTAAATGAGTTTCAAAATCAGAATTAGTCAAGTCACTCACGACTTCAGGAAATAAATAAAAAGCTAAACCAGAGTATTTGTATTTTTTTTCAGGACTTACTTCTGACTCATAGATAGCTTTATACATTTTATATTTATACTTTCGATGTAAGAATAAATTATCAGATATTGAGACATTATATCTTTTAGTATATCTATTTTTAAAAGTTTTCCTTTTAAATTTTCCATCATCCTTTATCGTATTTTTCCAATAAGGAATCCAAGGTTTTAAGCCAGCTTGATGCGCTAGTATTTCTCTATAAGTCAATAAAGCCTTGTTGGATTTATTAAATTTTGGAAAATAAACTTGAAAAGGTTGATCAATATCAAACTTTTGCTCACCATGTAATTTCATCAAAGCAGGTAAAGCTGTAGTTATCTTTGAGACCGATGCAAAATCATAAATGTCATTTAATTGAACAGGTTTTACTTTCTCATAAGTATGAAATCCATAAGCTTCGTGAAAAACCACTTTACCACTTTTAGCAACTAGTATTTGTACTCCAGGAAATGCTTTTTCATTAATAGCATTAGTCGCAATAGAATCAATTTTTGAATGCAAAAAAACACTATTCATGCCAACCATCTCAGGCGTTGAATATCCTAATCGTAAATCTCCATCTGTTAGTTTTTCTCCATTTATATTATACAAAGGAAGTGCTCCAAAAATAGATTGGGCAACAAGGGATGATGTCAATTTATTAACTCTTTTAGCAAGTATTATTGTTGGAAAATCATCATGGTCTTGACGTAAGTTTGGAATTGTATTTTTTGAAAAAAGGACAAGAATTGTTTTATTTAAAATCTTTAAATCTGATTTAAGAAATGTTAGTAATTTTTCACGCTCCAATTGGTCATTTTTGCCAATGTCTATTGGAATAATGAGGTGTTTCTTCTGATTCATCCATGAGCGTAAATCATTAGTATTTATTTCCTTTGAAAATATTACTTTATCAACTTTGAAATATTTTTCAATTGGTTCTACCAGAGACATTTCATTAAAAGAAATTAACCCTATATCTTTTGATTGAATTGATACCAAAGGAATATTTTGAAACTCGTTATTAAGAACAAATATTTCCTCACTCGCTTGTCGGAATACTAGAGTTTCATCTGTTGGAAATTGAGAAAAGCAAATGGTTAAATTTGTCATCAATCCGATAAAAATGAACAGTGATTTTTCGTTTTTCATATAAAATTTATACTGTATATGATTTAGTTGCATTGGTAAACATTTTTTTTCAAATAACACGCATTTATATATAATTAATGTTTGGAAATTGATAATCATTTATTAACTTTGCAAATGAAATGATAGTGAACATACATACCTTATTTCAAACATTCACCTCATTTTACCAAAAATCGAGATTACCAAATTTTATTCTAACCATTAGGTAATCCTTTCCCAGTAACCGTAAATTTTAATTTAATTGTATCCGTCAATATTGATATTGATGTTACAATTTTCTGTATTTGTATATTATATACTAAAGTAATACGAATGGTATTGCTTTGGTCTAAAATAAATATATCATCAAATTTAAATTTTCTAACTATTAACAAAAGACATTATTATGAAACAAATTGTACCCATTAAAATAACAAATCTTATGGGATTTAAAAAAGCAATATTATTTGCTTTCTCAATGTTTATGATTGCTGGAATGGCAATAGCTCAAAATCCTACAAATGGAGGTAATATTACTTTTGGTGGTTCTACAACTACTACTATTTGTCCAGGAGAGACACCTCCTACAATTACTAGTACTGCTCCTGCATCAGGTGGTAATGCTAGCCAAACATTAGAGTATTTATGGATGTCTACTACTGTACCAGGCGCAACTGCTGGAGGAACTCAGTATACTGCAATTCCGAACTCTAACTCTTTAACTTTAAGTCCTGGACCATTAGGTCAGACGACTTTCTTTGTAAGATGTGCACGTAGAATAGGTATGGGTAATAACCCACTTTTTACTGCGGAATCTAACATTGTTACTGTTAATGTTCTTTCATCTCCAACAGCTACTATTAGTGGTAATCCAGGATCTGGATTCTCTGGACTTGATGTTACATTTACAGGTTCTTATGGTGGACCAGGTGCTACTTATTTCTGGAATTTTGGAAATGGACAAACTAGTTCTTCTCAAAACCCACCAGCTGTAACTTATACTGCTCCTGGTACATATAATGTAACTTTTACAGTAACTAGTTCTAATGGATGTGAAACTACAACTACAACTACAGTTATTGTTACTGCTCCTTCTGGAGCTAATATTGCAGACCCTTGTTTTTGTGGTAACCCTTTAAACTTTAGCCCTCCAGGATCTCTTGATTTCTTCAATCATGATTATGTATTAGTTAATAGTAATCCTGGTGAGACGTGGATTCTTACTCCTAACAATACTGTAGGAGGTGGATTGTTTACTCTTGTAAATGGAGTTATTAGTCCAATTACTGGTCCTGTAGTTATTCCTGAAACTGCTCCTGGTGTATATTACATTAATGTATGGTTCAATGGTGCATTAGGTGGATGGCAAGCAAGTGCTGGAAATGGTACATTTAACTTAACTACTGGACCTGGATCAATGAATCCATGTCCTACATGTCCTCAAGCTCCTCTTCCAGTAGAATTGAATGATTTCAAAGCAACAGTTGCTGGTGATAATTTAGTATCTCTTACTTGGGAAACTGGATCAGAAACTAACAACAGCCACTTTGATATTGAAAGATCATTAGACGCTGCTAGATTTGAGAATATTGGTACTGTAGCTGGAAACGGAACTACAAGTGCAACTAACTTCTATAAATTTGACGATGTTAAAGCTGTAGCCGGTGAAACTTACTACAGACTTAAGCAAGTTGACTTAGATGGTGGATATGAGTATTCTGATGTATTAACTGTAAGAATTGCTTCTGATGATGTAATCGTTTCAGTTTCTCCTAACCCAGTTAAAGAAAGTGCTATCGTAAGATTAGGTGACAACATTGCTCCTAATACGGTATTAGAATTATTAACTCCTGCTGGTCAAGTAGTAAGAACTTTTGAAGTAGATAACTCTACTAGTTCTTTAGAGATTAATATCTCTGACCTTCCAGAAGGTATTTATATGTTGAGTGTTGATAATGCTTCTCGTGAGCAAAAAGCATTCTACAAAGTTGTTAAGTTTTAATTACAACTTATTATAAAAAAAGGAAAGGTTATCAAGGCAACTTGATAACCTTTTCTTTTTTTATATCAAATATATCCTAAGAATTGTTAACTCCTCAAATAAGATGCTCCATTAATATCCAATATTGCACCTGTCATAAACTCTGTTCCTTCCGCTGCCAAAAATAAAACACCTCTTGCTACTTCTTCTGGTAATGCTACTCTTCCTAATGGACTTTGATTTCTTATTGCTTCGCCCCTTTCTCCATTAAGAATTGGAGCAACTCGATCCGTCTCAATAAATCCAGGAGCAACTGCACCTACAAAAATGTTCCATTTGCCTAATGCTTGTGCAAGTGATTGACTCATTGCATTCATGCCTGCTTTACTTGCCCCATAAGCGGGCATATCAGGTTCTCCCCGAAATGCTCCTCTTGAAGATACATTTACAATTCTTCCACCTCCATTTTTTTTCATGACTAGTGCTGCACAATAACTTAAATTCGCCGCAGCCAATAAATTAACAGTAATGGTCTCATTCCACGCATTCTGCCATTCCTCATAATCTACATCAACGAATGGATGATATTTAATCACCGCTGCATTATTGACTAATATATCTATTCTCCCAAATTGCTTTTCTACATTTTTTACCAAATATTTTATCTTATTAGCATCTTGTAAATCTCCTTGAATGGTCAAGTGATTTTCACCTGGAAGTTCTTTTAGTGTTTGTATAGCTTCTGTTTCACTTGTATTATAATGTATAGCTACATGTCCTCCCCTTTCAGCGAATGCTATTGCTATTGCTTTTCCTAAGCCACGAGCAGCTCCTGTTATTAATATTTTTTTATCTTTAAAATTCATTTATTATTTTTTAAAAAATTAGAGTTAAAAAACATTTGTTTTTTTTATAAAAATAAGAAGAGGAGTTTAATTTTTTTATATTTTTGCAGACCTTTAAAATGAGACTGTAGCTCAGTTGGTTTAGAGCATTACCTTGACAGGGTAGGGGTCGGGGGTTCGAATCCCTCCAGTCTCACTAAATAATCTGTCTAAACATAATCATCCACTCCATCAAAATCTAAAGCGTTTTGACAAAAAATAGATTGATAAGAAAATTGTAATAATATTGTTACAAGAATGATGTGTAAGTTTTTCATTGTGATATATAGTTTGAAATTGTGAAGTACTAATATAAGAATTAAGGAGCAAGTCTTTAAATTTTAAATCATAATCTCAAAAACATGAATTTTAATTTCATAGCAAATGTTTGGAAATATATTATTTCCCCATTCTAATTTTTTGTAAAAAATTACTGTTTGACCGTTACTTATTTATTTAAAATAAAAAAACAGTACGCTTACATATTTCTACTTTCATTCCGACCAAAAGAATAAACAAACCCTTGCAAATTAAATATTTACAAGGGTTTTCTCTTCTTTACAATTAAGTAGTTAAGTACCAAACGTTAACAATTCTTAAAATTGTAAAAACAGACTCCAAAAACTCTTAACAATACTTTTACATATTTAACCCTCCTAGCGATTTATTAATGATATCAAAGGTTTAACTTTTGTTAATCTTTAACGCTTTTGTTAATCTTTTGATAAACCACCTCCTAGGTATTGTATAAATGCCATTTAAATCCGTCTTTTATATAAAGAATTAGAACATATTCATCTCTTTTCTTTTTTGAAAAAATGAATATAAATCACTTAAGTGGTGCACCCCTTTTTCTAACCAAGAGTTTGTTTTTAGTTTTTTTGAAAACATTCTCCAAAACTTTATAAATATGAAAAAGTTATTTTTTAGTTTGATGTTGTCTTTAGCATTCCTCGCAACATCCACAGCACAAGAAGGAATCGAAAGAACTGGATTTGATGGAGACTTCTTTAGTCTTGAAGGAGCAATTGATGTCTTTAAAAAATCTAATTCAATTGAAGATTTTGAACGAAGATTAAATAAACGTGATAATTGGGTGAACAACCTTGATTTGAATTATGATGGTCGTACTGATTATATCAGAGTAGAACATAGAAGTCAAGGAGATTTCCATGCTATCATTCTTCAAGTACCTATTAGTCGTCGTGAATTGCAGGATATTGCAGTTATCGAAATTGAAAAAACTGGTCGTCGATCAGCTATACTTCAAATCGTAGGTGACGAATATCTTTATGGCGAAGAAGTCATTGTTGAACCTTATGAAGGTTACACTACCTCAGGTGGTTACAGCGGACCTAATACAGGTGATGACTTCAACAGACGAAATGTTAATGTGTATTATTGGTCAACATTTCAGCACATTTTAGGTCGCCGTTATAGAGCTTATGTGTCCCCTTACAGATGGCAGTATTATCCATCTTGGTGGTCACCTTGGCGAACATGTGGATGGAATGTTTTCTATCCTCGTATCAGACCTTATCGTTCTTATTATCAAGTGGTTTATGTGCATAGAGTGCGTAGGGTTCATAATTTCTACAGACCTTATAGAGCAAGTTCTCCTGTTGTTTACCGACGTACAAATCAGGTTAAAAGAACTACTAATTGGAAACCTCGTAAAGAACGTGTTGTAAGAAATAATGCTCAAGTAAATAGAGGTAATAGCCGAGCAAATACGAATAAAAAAAATCGTAACGTTCGTCCTTCTTCTACAGTTAGAAGAAATGAGCAAAGTAAAATAAGTTCTGTTAGCAGAGGAAAGTCGAATAATAATATTAGTCAAAGTAGAGCAACTACTAAGTCGAATAAGAATAAAGGTAGTTCATCTTCTAGATACGAGCCTTCTACAATGACGAACAAAAGTAGAGCTACATCTAAATCGTCTCAAAGAAGTACTCGAAGTACAAAAAGTACAACTAGTCGAAGATCTTCATCTTCAACTAATAGAAGTACAAATAGATCTTCTTCTTCAGCTAAAAGAAGTTCTAGCAGAAGTTCAACACCATCTTCTAGAAGTAGTAGTTCTAGTAGAAGATCTTCCTCAAGCAAGAAGACTACAACAAGAGGTAAAAGAGGATAGTTGACATTAGACTTGTTACCCTTTAATAAATACTCGTCTGAAAATATCTTTTTCCGCTTTTTTACTTTAAAAAATAATTCAATAGAGTGACTATTCAATGATTTTTTAAAATAAAATATCGAAAAAATCTAAATTTCATACAAGCATTTTTAAAGGGTAACAAGTCTATTATAGAATAATAAATAAAAGTAATCCTGAATTTTCTTAATTGAAAATTCGGGATTTTTATTTATAACAGAATAGAAAACAAAAATTAGATATCTCAAAACAATACAATTACATATAAAAAAACAAAAGCCAATAATCATTACAATAAGGAATCTTCTCTCTCAATATAATGGTCTCTCCTCTCTCTTCTAAATAATTAAATAAATATTTATAAATAAATCAGTTAGAACTAAACCCTTCCAATATTTCTCCGTACAAACTCCAACACACACATCAATATATCTTTTTTATCCTACTAAAGATTAAATCTTAAAAGCCGTATAAAATTTCTAACTGAACCTATTTAACTATGAACACCTTTAGACAGGGATATGATTCATCATATCTCCCTTATTTTTATTTCCCAAAAACTAAAAAAATCAATCTTATTATAATTATGCTAAGTTGTATAACAATCAACTTACATAGTCAACTCTCAGTCAATACTGATGAAGTAAATGCTAATTATTCTACTGGAGAGACGATTGAATTTATCATCAACTCTAATACTTCTGGACAAGCAACTTGGGAATTGAGATATGATACCAAATCTCCTGTAATTAATTCTGGAACAATAAACCTTATCGCTGGACAACCTTATATAATTAGTCATGTAGAAACATCTCCTGGAGTTGTTCTTTGTGTAGTTATACAATCTGGAATTACTGCCAAAGCTGCTGCTGCAATATCACCTTACGACATCAGCCCTTTTGAAAATATTCCATCTGACCTAGATTCTTTTTGGACAAGCAAAAAACAAGAACTCACAAACATTCCTATCAATCCTCAATTAACTTTTCATAGTACTAATGATTATTCTACTACCTACTCTGTGATATTAGATAATATCGCGGGGAGAAAAGTCTATGGATATTTATCCATTCCAAATGGTACTGGACCTTTCCCTGCTGTCGTCACACTTCCACCCTATGGATCGACTGCTAATATTACTGTTCCAGAATATCAATTATCAGAACGAGCAGGTGTACTTTCATTTTCAGTAAGCATACATAATGTTCCTCCAAATCAGATTGATCCAAATGCTTACCTTCCTGATAACTTCGATAACAAAGATGAAAATTATTATAAGTTCGGATTGATGGGCGCAGTAAGAGCAATTGATTATCTTTTTACAAGATCAGATTTTGATGGACAAAATTTGGGTGTAACTGGTACGAGTCAAGGCGGTGGATTATCCATTTGTCTGAGTGGAATTGATGATCGAATTAACTTGTTAATGTATAGCGTTCCTGTCCTTTCTCAGAATGCAGGTTTGGCTCAAGACAAGGCAGGTGGATTTCCTAACTATGTTAAAATATCTAGAGATTTATTTGGAACGATTGCTCATGAGTTGGCGACTATTGATGCGACTCGATATTACGATGGAATGTTCTTAGCGCAAAAATGCAATTACCCTGTTATGGGATTTATCAGTTACCTCGATGAGGTTACTCCGATGGCTACAGGACTTACTGCATTTAATGCCTTACCTAATACTCATCCGAGAGTATTGATACATTCTACCAATAGAGGTCATACTAATCCTTCTTACTATTATCAAGGTCGATATGATTTTATACATAGGTATTTTCCGAGTTCTGTAAATACAACTCCATTTCCTTGGAGTAATAATTTGGGGTATCATATTGATGCAGGTGATAGTAACACCGTCGTCATCAATACACCTTATCCAATCGCAGGAACAATAGAATGGGATACTATTGCTAATCCTAATTATGAAGTCGAATGGTCACTAGTAGAAGGTCCTGATGCCTTAACTATTTCAAATCCAAATAGTTATAACACTACTCTTACATTTGATTCTGCGGGAACATATTTGATACAATTCAAAGGTTGGGATAATGACCTTTTAAATTCTGATCAGCAATTCACTTACTTAGTCGATTACGTGACTATTGAAGTGGAAGATATATTTTCACTACCTGTTGAGTTGATTGATTTTAAATCTCAACTTTCAAATGATAATGATGAAGTTTTACTTTCATGGCATACAGGAAGCGAACTCAACAATAAAGGTTTTGAAGTTCAGCGCGCTGAAAATGGTACTCAAAACTTTATTCGTATAGGTTGGGTGGAAGGTGCTGATAATAATTTAGGAGCGCACTATTCATTTACCGATAAAAATATTTCCGAAGGAAAAGAATACTATTACCGATTGCAACAATATAACCATGATTCTTCTTTTACCTACTCTCCTATCGTTGTAGAGTCTATTCCATTTAAGGAAATTAGTATTGATATATTTCCTTCAGTTGTCAATGAGGAGTTGTCTATTTCCATTAATGGAATGGAAAATCAAATGACAGAAATAAAAATTATTTCTGCCATTGGGCAAGTTCTCTTAACTGAAAATTTCAATCTTCAAAATGAACATCTTTCGACTTTTAATTTAAGTCATCTCCCTAGAGGTCTTTACTTTTTACATTTTTCAAACCTTAAAGGAAAAGAGGAAATAATAAGTTTTATAAAAATGTAACTATTCAGAAGAGAGAGAAGAGATCATTTTATTGAGGGAAAAGAGAAATCTTATAGTGGTGATTATTCACGTTTGATTATTTATATACAAATGTATCGTTCTTAGATCTCTGTTCTCTATTCTCGCTTCTGAATAGTTACATAAAAATTTAATATTTCTGTTGTCTTCCTTATTTTTTTCAATAATAAATTATAAATTTCGACTTTATATTTACGAACCAAAATTATCTAAGGATAATTTTGGTTCGTACTTTTTTTTTAAATGAAAAATTCACTTTTAGATGTACCATTTATTAGAAGTTCCAACTCCCGACTCGACTCATTATGTAGGCATGGTTTACTTATATGAAGAAGAAGGTGAAAGAAAATTCATGACCATCAAAGATGGTAGCGCAGAAAAAGAACATGTCAGTATTAAATTCCCTGGAGGTTCAAGTGAAAAAATTTACGAGGAATATGTATTGTATGAAAATAATCTTTTTAAAATTTTAGATAGATTGAACTTTGAAAAGAAAGCTCAAATTAGAATTTTAAAAAATGAAAGAAAAAAGAAAAAGTTATCAGAAGGTTATGGAAAAAATGAGCCGATTGCTTTTATTTTAAGAACGATGGTTTTGGAGTCGTTGGAGAAAATTGGCTACTACCCGATGGACGAAGAACCAACTGTTATTGAGGTATTTGAAAAAGCAGGTCACACTCAATATTTCGTAGAAATAAAAACTTTTATTGATGCTGCTGGAAATGAAATTGTCATTCCTAATAATGAAGATAATTTTAGATCATCGAATAAAGATATTATCGAAACTAGATTCGCATTGCCTACCAAAGAATATGAATCTTTAATTCACGCGCATAAAAAAGCAGCGGAGAATTATTTGAAAGCAAATAAAAGATAAATAACCGTAGCACAGTTCGCACCGTGCCACGGATATTATTTAGCAATCTTTATTTAAAAGCATTTTACTGGCATTTTAAATCTATAAGCATATTGATATAAAAAGTTTAACATTAAATCACCAACAAAATAAATTACTATTTATTTTGACATTTATACAATTGTCATTATAATTACAAAGTATATCGATAAACAATAAAATTTTATTTATCAACTCTCTAAATATTTAAATAATATGAAATATTTATTTTCATTTATTATCATCATTTTAACATTATTTTTTTTTACATCTTGTAATCAAGATAATACCATTCAACAAGATTTTTCAATTACCAATGCTGCCAAAATTATTGAAAGTTATAATGAAGGAAAACTACCAAGCGAAATGGCTTCCCTGATTAAAGGTTCTGTAGAAATTGTAACTACCAAATACGAAACTGTATTATTTATTACTGAAAATGGAAAGCAGGACTTGATTTATATCTTACAACAAGACCCTTCTTTACCTAGACAAGAAATAAGAGAAAGTATCTCCTCTGCCCAAATAATGTTTTTCCATGAAAGTTTATTAATTAATGATCTGAATAGTAACTCACGATTTTACTTTTCTTTCGGCAAAGAATTACCTTCTACTATTTCTAAGTTAGAAGTTGGAAATATATCAATTGGTTATGGATTAGCTCGTCTATCAAATATTGTCCTCAGCTATGAATCAATAGAGGATTTTCATAATATAGAATCTATTTCTACCCTCTTTAAATATCCAGCACAAAATCAAGCAGGGCTTAGAAACGATGTCAATGGGCCTATAGTGTATACTGACAATTATTGTAAATGCTGTATTGTAGGAACAACAACTCCGCAGTGTCTAGCTGTGGTTGGGGAAGATTGTGATGCTGGAGGGTACGGTTCATCACAATGTGATATTGGTGCTACTGCTTCTGGTACATCCTGTTCAGTAAAATGTGACACAGGAATTGCTTGTTGTAATAATCCTGCAAATGATGGTTCTGGTAATTAAGTTATTATATTAATTATCGCCTATTAAATGTAATAAAAATAGATTAATTAAACGGAAAGAAAGAGCTTCTAATATTATTTTAGAAGCTCTTTCTTTTTGTTTAATTCAAATCTAGAGTTTTTTTTGGCGATAAGTATTTTGAATTTTATTTCCTCCTAAAAAAACAAACCTCTTCCCTATCCTCACAAAAAACCAATTCCATTTTTTTATTTTTAAATACTTCTTCCCACTCATTTTTTCTATAAAAAATTAGACAAGTTGATGGATTTAATTTTTCAACTTCGTTGATGCTATTTATCATTTTTCGATTTGGAAAAGTATGAGACATATATAGTAGGTGAGCTTGTTTAAATTGTTTTCCTAATATAAATACTTCATTACAGGAATGAGATTCATCTTTAATTTTTTGTACAAATAAAGGATGACTTTTAGCATCATTAAAAAAAGTGAATTGCCTAATTATCGTAAATGCTAAGACTACAAAAAAGACATATTTAAACTGATAAAATCGCTCTATCAAAAATTCAATTAAAGTATAAGTTACGATAGCAATGAATGGTAAAATCGGAGCTAAATACCAATGATGTTGAACATTTGCAAATGTCTGAAATAAACTAAGTGGTAATATCCAACAACTCGAAATCAACAACAATGGTCGCTTCAAAACTTGTATAACATTTTCTCTTTTCCCATTTTTAAAAAAATAAAAAATGAGCGAAGCGATACTAAAAAACAAAAAATAATTCCACAGATTAAATCGAGCATCTAAGTAGGTTAAGCAAAAAGAATAGGAAGGTAAATCATTTAGATTTACAAATTCAGAATTTGAAAATCGCTCTAAGATGTCGTACAAAAACATAGAGTCAAATGAGTTTTCTCCTAATCCATTTTCATCAACAAAGTCAACTCCATATTGATATACTATCCAAAATCAAACAATAGGAAAAAGTAAAAAAATCAAAAATGATTGATACGTTTCTTTTTGAGAAAAAAGAATTTTCAATCGCTTA
>JALZVK010000065.1 GCA_023301005.1 Saprospiraceae bacterium
CAATTTATGTGAAACTGTTGTTACAGAAACAGTTATTGAAAATGGAACACTAACTGGAAGTTTAGATTCAACCAATATAAGTTGCTTTGATGAAGTTGACGGGTCGCTAGATTTAACCGTAATAGGAGGGACTTCACCTTTTACATATAGTTGGAGTAATGGAGCAACAACTGAAGATATTTCAGGATTAATAGAAAACACATATACGGTAACTATTACAGATGCTCATTTATGCGAAGCTACAGCAACTGCTTCCATATTAGAACCTGATTCTTTAGATGTTACTTATACATTTACGGAACCACTTTGCTTTGGAGATGTAACAGCAGACATTGATATAACTGTTACAGGTGGAACAGCAGGTTATACTTATAGTTGGAGTAACGGTAGTTCTACTGAAGATTTAACTAATGTTGCTGGAGCAATTTATATAGTAACAATTACTGATACTAGATCATGTCAAAAAATAATAACGATAGATGCAAGAGGACCTAAAGATTTAACTACATCTGTAACTATTGATTCTGATATCAATGGTTATGGAGTAAGTTGTAATGGTGCAAGTGATGGAGAATTAAGAGCAACTGTTGGAGGTGGAACTGCACCATTTAGTTATTTGTGGAGTGACCCACTAAACCAAACTACTCAAACTATTACAGGATTACCAGTAGGAGCTTATACCGTTACGGTAACTGATGCAAATAATTGTACGGTGGCATCTAGTGTAATTTTAATAGAACCTCCAATAAGTTTAACTGTATCGACTGCATCAAGTAATAACGTAAGTTGTAATGGAATAAGTGATGGGACTATAAATATAACTCCTTCAGGAGGTGTGGCTCCATATTCTTATGATTGGAGTAATAGTGCAACAACTGAAGACATAACTGGATTGCCAGTGGGAACTTATACAATTACAGTAACTGATGAAAATAATTGTTCAGTTACTTTAACTGAATCAATTACTGAACCTTCGTTGTTAACTGTAAATACAGGAGCAGATCAAACCGTTTGTGGAAATACAGATACTGATTTAACAGCAGTAGTAACAGGAGGAGCAACTGCTTATGGATACGCTTGGAGCAATGGAGGAACCACAGCTACAATTACAGTAAACAATGCTTCAACAACAACTTATACAGTAACTATTACTGATGCAAATTCTTGTACAACTACAGATGAAGTAATTGTAAATATAATTGCATGTATTGAAGATTGTACTAATGGTATTGATGATGATTTGGATGGATTGGTAGATTGTGATGATCCAGACTGTATTCCTTTAGCAAATAATTCATCTTTAAATACTTGTGATAATTCTAATAATTCAGGTCAAGGAACATTTGTATTACATGATGCTAATTCAGCGGTATCTTCTGAATCTGGAGTAATTATTTCCTACCATGCTACATTTGTAGATGCTCAAAATGGAATTAATCTTTTAGTAAGCCCTTATAATTCTAGTGATGCTACAATTTATGTTAGAGTAGAAAGAGTAAGTACTGAATGTTTTGCTACCGCAGATATAACTCTAGATGTAGGCATTAAATGTCTTGAGAATTGTGGTAATGGAATTGATGAAGATGGGGATGGATTGATAGATTGTGATGACCCTGATTGTCCTTGTTGTAAGGCAAGTGCTCCAGTATTAAATGGTTTAAATAAAAAAGCTCCTTAAAAGTGATTTTTTAAAATCAAAAAATAAAAGTTGTTACAAAAATAAAAAATCTATTCAAATAAATATTTGGATGGATTTTTTATTGAAATAGGTATGGTATAATTCTTGGATTACTTGTTTTTTGAAGAGTATGATTCATCGTTAAATATTAATTAATAAAGATGGATATGACTATCTGAAAAAAAGCATTTTATAAATACTATGTAGAAGTCTTTCTTTTCTAATATCTGTAAAATAATAAAATTCTATATATGTATTAAGTCTTTAACACATGAAAAATAAAGGTAGTAATTTTCAATATATGAACATCTTTTTCTCTAAAAAAATAAACTCAACAACTTCAATCTTCCAGCTTGTAAAATTACTAGTTGTCATTAATCTTATTTTGTTTCTTATTTCAGGTTTTAGATATGTGGAAAACAATATTGCTAGTACACTTGAATTAAATAAAACAGTCTCTGAATTAAATCCAGCCACAGGAGTATCTTTTTTTTATACACTTCAATATAGATGTGCAAGTACAATTGATGATTGTATAGGTACGGTCATAACAGACCCATTACCACCAGAAGTAGAATATATAGGATTGACAGGATCTGCGCATACAGTCAATGAAGTCTATGATGCAGCAACTCATACGGTGACATTTACTTTTCAAAATAATTTGCCCTCAGGTTCTACAGGGGAAGTTCGGATAGAAGTTCGTTATCCAAATGGAGTAACACCAAATGGAACGACAGCAACGAATACAGCAACGATTGATGCTACGAATGGAACAAGTGTTTCATCATCTGTATCGAATACTGCATTTGCTGAAGCAGTATTATCTTTAAATAAATTTTTTGCAAATGGTGGAGGTGTAGGCAGTTATGTGACCTATGGATTTAGAGTATGTAATACTAATTTTACAGGAAATACAACGGAAGGGAAATTAAATATTGAAGATATATATGTGATTGATACATTACCCCCGGGAGCTGTTTTTGTTGAATCTAATTTGTCAGGGGGAAATGTGATTTCGTATGATCCTATTACTAATGTTATTCAATTTTCTGTAGTTGGTTTAGAAGTTAATGAATGTAGATTTCCTCGGATAACAGTTCTTTATTCAGACCCACCTTATGATATTAATTCGACACTAACTAATACAGGATATGTATACGGGACACCAGTTGGAGAAAATGAAATAGTAGAGGTAGATTCATTGACTCATGGTTTTCAAACTCCTATTGCACAAGCGAGTGGCATTAAATCGTTATCTCATCAATTTCAATTCCAAGGAGGACGAGCTAACTATATTATAGATTTTGAAGTTGATGGAACGGAGGGGTTAGATGATTTTTGTGTAGTAGATACTATACCGGAGGGCATAGAGATCCAGACAATTTTTCATGGAGGCTATTTTACATCTGGATTAAGTGCCCCAGAACATATTGTTAATATTTCATATACAACTAATTTGAATGGGCCTCAACTGATATCAGGATCTCCTTTTAGCCGATTTAGTAGTAATAATGGAGGGAGTATTGATGTAGAAAATGATTTAGGTTTACCTAATGGTGGACCAGAATATATCACATCTATATCATGGTGTTTTGGAGATATTCCAGCAGGTTTAGGAACTTATGATCCTATAGGTTTAAGTTTTCAAGTACGTGCAGATGCTCCAGTAGGAGTAGCAACTAATTGTTTAGAATTTACGACAACAACGCCTTCACCAAATTTGATAGAAGATTGTGTCGATTTGATAGTTCAAGAAAATACTGATGATGCAGTAGTATTTCTATCCAAAAATATTTTAAACACACCTGCAAGTGGAAGTTACAACCCGGGGGATACTATTAAATTTCGATTATTGGTGTTGTGTTCTCCATCATCTACTATTCCTTTGGTCAATCCTGAGATATTAGATTTATTGCCAGAAGAATTATCCTATGTGCCTGGTTCATGGCAGATTGGAGTAGATTCTGATCCAATAAGTACCTCGCCTATTTTTACTGAAACACCTAATCATAATGGTTCAGGTAGAACTCTTTTAGCATGGTCATGGACTGGAGCTGCTGCTAATCAAATTGAAATAGATGAAAGGGTTTATATTGAATTTGAAGCAGCAATATATGAAGATGCAGTTGGTGGATTGAATAGTTTTTATAATAGTCATGCAGTTTATGGAGATGATATTACTACATGTTTCGGTAGTATAGAGGAAGTGGATATATATGATATAAATAATAATGGTAATACGACAGAGTTACTTTGTTTT
>JALZVK010000066.1 GCA_023301005.1 Saprospiraceae bacterium
TGCCTCGTTTTTAATTCTTTTCATATTGAATTATAATTTAATATGTTTAGGCATGCTTTTTGCATCGCGTTTAATAATACTACAATTCTTTTACGCATTACTTCTCCAAAGGTTTCAAGATAAGACACTACTCCCATGGATTCCATTTCTGGACGCCATGTACATTTTTTATTACATAACATTCACACCTAATTTACTTATCGGAAAAAAAGTACAATGGAAGTAAAAACACAAACAGCAAAAACTACTACATCCAAAACAGCGAAAGTATCAGTTACAACAACACCAACTGCTATCACCACTACCAAAGATGAAGTAACCGCAACTAATTTATCCCCTAAAGCACAAAGAGATTACGGACTTGTTTTAAAAGCAATTGATGGTGACCAAAAGGCATACACCACTCTTTTGAATCGTTACAAAATTTCTATTTTTCATCAGATGATGAAGATGGTTAATAATCGTGATGATGCTGAAGATTTAACGTTGGAAGCTTTTGGAAAAGCATTTAAAAAATTACCTAGCTATGCACCTCGTTATGCATTCAGCACATGGTTATTCAAAATTGCAATCAATAATTGTATTGATCATATCCGTAAAAAAAGGTTACACTTATTATCAATAGATGATCCTATTGAAAAGGGTGGAGCGCATGATTTTTCTAGCAACCTAAAAGCGAATTCACTTGACCCAGAAGAAATTTTTATTCGTCAACAAAAAGTAACGTTGATGAAAAAAGTGATGGGGAAGTTGAATGTAAAATATCGTTTGATGATTGAGTTACGTTTTTTTGAGGAATTAAGCTACGAAGAAATTGCAACCGAATTAGAAATCCCATTAGGAACAGTAAAAGCTCAATTATTTAGAGCTAAAGAAATTTTGTATAATTATTTACAAAAGCCAGGCGCACAAGCTTACCTTGATATGAGAGGAAGAGCTAGAGCTAAAAAACAGAAATTAGCTGCTGCTGCAAAAGCTACAAATGCTTAAGTAAATTTTTACCTAAACCTTGACAGGTTTATGGACACCTTATAATTATGACAAAAACAAAAGGGTAGCACATTTATTTGTGTTACCCTTTGTTTGTTTTATGAGAGAATGCACTTCGTTATAAAGTATTTATAGTAACCGACAACTTCAGTTAATTGGCAGGTTGTCCTAAAGTAGTTGTTCTAATAATTGTACATACAAGAATGTATTCTAATTTAGAAGAACTAGGCAATTGAAGTTGGCTATTACTATTAAACTCTGAACAGTAACATTTTACTCTATCTAAAATAGTTTATAGACACTTTATGATTATAACAAAAAACAAAAGGGTAGCACATTATCTGTGCTACCCTTTGTTTTATGAAATAGTCATATTATATAAAAAGAGTATAATTGACTTTATTATAAAAGTCCTCACTCTCTATTTTAAAATTATCTTACAACTGTTCCTGTTGGATTAGTATTAACAGCATTATTGTTCATATCAAAAGGAACATGTACTGCAGCACCCGCTGATACAGGATGTACTAAAGGCTTTAATACAAACGGAGCAGGACTATTGTCAGGACTTGGTTCTACAGATATAACAATTGTAGCACCTGCAGTCAAGTCAGTAGGAAAAGTTAATCCAGCTGGAGCATTGTTAAGAAAATCTTCACCTGGGAAAGGAGGTCCAGATACAGTTCCACTATAATTAGCAGCAGCATCAGCAGCAGTAGCATCTCTAAATGTTCCAGTTGATACAGGTGTTCCGTCAATTACGGCCCAACCTTCATAGTTCCATCCTTCAGGAAGTGCAGGTAAATCTAAGCCAACAGCAGGCATACCTGAACTATTATCTAACCACCATACACCACTTGCTTCATTATCAGGATCTGTATCAGTAGGTGTAGCTAAGATATAAGTTCCAGTAGAAGCTGTAAAGTCAGTAGCAATTGCAGCACCATGTCCTACCGTAAGGTTAGCATCTGTACCACTAAAATCTCCTGCTAAAATATGAACAGCACTAGGTGCAGGATCTGCATCTGGTTGAGGCTCAATAGTTAAAACAAAAGTCGTTGCAGCATCTAATTGCTCTGCATCTACTTCAAAAGAAGTTCTACTTAAATTTCCATCTGCATCTACGTCAAATGTACCTGTTGTTACAGGTGAACCATCAACGATAATCCAACCTTCATAAGTGAAGTCACTTCCAAGGTCTTCTAATCCAGTTAAATTTAATTGTAATGCTTCCGTAGTAGATGAATCTTCATCATCATCTTTACATGCAGTAAAAGTAAGTCCTAAGAGGGCAACGAATAAAAGATTTTTAAAAGTCATGAATAATTTTTTTTAATTTTTTTTAAAAATATTGGGTATTAATTTTATAAATGCGATTGCAAATATATTGCCCTTTTGTTATATAAAGATCACAGAATTATCACAAGAGTATCCTTGAACTGTGATGTTTGATTTAAAAAAATATAATTAGCTTAGAAAAGCATTGATTTTAAAAGGATTAAAAAAGAGATAGATCAAAATCGTTTTTTTGAAATTTGACTCAAACTGTCTTGTCTATGACAGCAATTTTTTAGCTTTAAAAAATGTCCAAAGTGAATTGTATTTGTCTACTCAAAAAGATATAAGTAATGGGTACTTATACTATTGTATATCATTGAGATGAATAAGAAAATTTAATTTGGATTTAGTGATGTACGAGGGTTATATGTATGCCTAAATTTCTCATTTTTAAAATTTGATTAAATTCAATTATTTTCACTTTAAAGATGTAAATCATTTTAGCTTCAACAAAAAAAAATGAGAAATTTAGAGAGAAAGGAGTTAAATTGCTGTGAAAGTAACATTATGCTTATGTGATGCTTCTGTGATAGTTATATCCTAAATTTGTAACTGGTAAGAAGGAATCAAAATAAGTTAGACCAAGAGGTAAAGTTATTTCTTACGTAAAATAACAAACATATTGATCTAACTTATTAAATCCTTTTTACTCAATGCAACACCTATTTTTAAATATCCATTATCATGAGTGTAATAATTTTTAAAGACAAACAAAATCGAATGTCAGAGAATCAAAATAGACAAATAAAAAAAGTATTAGTTGTAGAAGATGATACAGATATCGTTGATTTATTAGAAATCCATTTAAATGATATGGATTGTGAGGTGGACAAATCTCATGAAGGAAATGAAGGTTTGATAAAAGCACTTCAAAATACTTATGATTTAATTATATTAGATGTCATGCTTCCCGGTAAAGACGGATTAGAAATATGTAAACAGCTACGAGGGAAAGATATCGTTACACCTATACTAATGTTGACTGCCAAATCAGAAGAGATTGATAAAATTCTTGGGTTAGAATTTGGAGCAGATGATTATATGACTAAGCCATTTAGTGTAAGAGAATTTTCTGCAAGAGTAAAAGCAATCTTTCGTCGAACTGAAATGGTTAAAAATAATAAGAGTTCTTCTGATGGAAATAAGATGTTGATGGAATTTGGAGAGTTAACCATTGATATGGATAAAAGAAAAGTTTCTATACAAGATAAACGGATGGACTTATCTCCTAAAGAATTTGATTTGTTGAGTCTCTTAGCAGCTAAGCCAGGGAAAAGTTATTCTCGTACTCAAATTTTAAATTTAGTTTGGGGATATGATTTTGAAGGATATGAACATACTGTAAATTCTCACATCAATCGACTTCGTGGAAAAATCGAACCTGATATTCAAAAGCCTACTTATATTTTGACTTCATGGGGAATTGGATATCGATTCAATGAAGATATTTAAAATTTAAAATGATGATGAATTTTTTCATCACATTCATCTTCTTTACAAGTGGGACAAAATTAATTCAAATATGAAAAATTCATTATACTGGAAAATCTCCGCTACATTACTTTTACTACTTGTCATTTTAGGGATAGGCTATATTTCTATTACGAGTTATATTTCCCAGCAATATTATCAAGAATCGGTTCAGCGATTACATTATGATTTAGCGAAAAATTCTATTAAAGAAGTTAAACCTCTAGTCAAAGGTGAAATTCAAAAACCTGCCATCATGGATTTTATGCATTCGGCTATGGTTATGAATCCTATTGCTGAATTATATTTATTAGATCCACTTGGAAATGTTATCACTCATGCCGCACCTTTTGGAAAAGTGAAAATGGAAAAAGTAGATTTAAAACCTATCAAGCAATTTATAAATTCAGAAGAACAAATATATATAATTGGCGATGACCCTAGACACCCCGGAATTTGCAAAGTGTTCTCAGCAGCAGAATTGATTGAAGATGATAAGTTGACAGGTTATGTATATATCATTTTGCAAAGTGATGAACAAGAAAAAGTAGAATCAGGACTCTTCGGAAGTTGGATTTTAAAACTAGGTGCTAATTTATTTTTCATCGCCATGGTGGGTGCATTATTAATAGGATTGATTGCGATTTGGTTTTTGACCAAAAGATTAAGAAATATTATTCGACAAGTGCAAAGATTTAAAGAGGGAGATTATGAGGCGAGAATATGTCATAAAGATAGTAAGGACTTTCCAGTATTAGCGGATACGTATAATTCGATGGCGGATACTATTGTTGCCAATATTGATGAACTCAAATCTGTAGAAAATCTAAGAAGAGAATTAATTGCAAATGTCTCTCATGATTTACGTACACCTTTGGCAATCGTTCAAGGTTATGTGGAAACCTTGCTTATCAAAGAAGGTAATATTTCAAAAGAAAATAGAACTAAATATTTGAAAACATCAATGAGTAGTTTGGAAAGACTATCAACTCTAATTGCTCAACTATTCGAATATTCAAAATTAGAAGCGAAACAAATTGAGCCAGCTAAAGAACCTTTCTTTATGTCGGAACTCGCTCAAGATGTTGCAGCTAAATATCAAATCCTTGCAGAAGAAAAAGGAATCACGATTCACCTTAAAGAAAAAGAAAATCTACCGCTCGTTTTTGCAGATGTAGGATTGGTAGAACGTGTTATTCAAAACTTAATGGATAATGCATTAGCTCATACTCCAACTGGAGGAGAGGTGACTATCGAGTTGGGTAGTACTGCCGAAATGGTTGAAATAAATATAAAAGATACTGGAATTGGAATACCTGAAGATGAACAAGCGTATATTTTTGACCGATATAGACAGGCTCGTCGAACAGGTAAAAATACAAAAGGCGCAGGTCTAGGTTTAGCAATTGTAAAAAAGATTTTGGAATTGCATGACACTACAATTCAAGTAAGAAGTAAATTGAATGAAGGAACTGCGTTTGTGTTTATGTTACCTTCCTACCAACATTAGGAGATCAGCTTCGCTGAGAGAGGAGAGATCGTGCGCTACGCTTACTGTCAGAACGCTTCGCTGTTAGACTGACGAATTTTTAATTCTTACGATTTATTTTTAAATGAATAAATTCAACCCATAAAGGTAAATCGTAAAAAAAGAAGATTCGTAATCTGACAGCGAAGCGTTCTGTCAGTAAGCGCAGCGCACAATCTCTCCTCTCTTTTCTTTCTTCTCTCATCTAAAATAAATTCCATCGAAATCTTGGTAAGTAATAGCGTTTGAGTAATTTCGCATTCAAATTATCAAAGTACTCAAACTAAATTATGCAGGCAATTTTAGAATACTTTCCAGATTTAACGGAAGAACAGATTCACCAATTCTCCCAACTCGGAGATCTCTACAAAGAGTGGAATTCAAAAATCAATGTTGTCTCTCGAAAAGACATTGATAATATTTACGAAAAACATGTTTTACATTCTCTCGCTATTGCGAAGATGATGCAATTTGAACCCGATGCAGATGTACTGGATTTGGGTACAGGTGGAGGTTTTCCAGGTATTCCTTTAGCGATACTTTTTCCCTATACTAATTTTTTACTCATCGACGGTATTCGAAAAAAAATTACAGTTGTCCAAGAAGTTGCCAATGCACTTGGACTTAAAAATGTAAAAGCCAAACAAGCTCGTGCTGAAGAATTGAAAGGTTATAAATTTGATTTCATCGTAACAAGAGCTGTAGCATCTTTGGATAAATTAATTATGTGGACGCAACGTCTCTACAAAAAACAACATCAACATTTTATGCCCAACGGTATGATTGCACTAAAAGGCGGAGATTTAAAAAAAGAAATTAAAGCAGTTGGCAAAGGCGAGTATGTAGAGAAATATGCTGTGTGGGATTTTTTTGAAGGAGAGTTTTTTGAGGAGAAATTTATTATTTACGTGCAAGGATAAAATAATAATTGAAAATTGAAAATGAAAAATTGCCTTCTAACTTAGAACGCAAGACTTTAATTTTTAACACATAGGCACATAGAAAACATAGGGTTCATTTATTTGAAATTTTGATAACAGAAAAATAACATATGTGTTCTATGTGCCTATGTGTTAAAAAAAACAAAGTTGAGAGTCCAAGTTAGAAGACAATTCTCAACTTTAAATTTTTCATTTTCAATTACATCAAATAATTTTTTAACTTTAAAGTGGTAAAAGGAATAAATCCTTTTACCACTTTTTTGTTTTTAAATAAATCAAAACCTAATCTTGACTATGCGAAAAGCCACACTACTACCTTTGCTAATAATAATGACACTATGCTGTCAAAGTTTATTAGCACAAATAACCTTTCCTCGAAATGGAGTGTACGATGAGCGAGAAGGATATTACGCATTTACCAATGCGACTATTTACAAATCTTATAATGAAAAAGTAGAAAATGCCACCATGATTATCAAAGATGGTAAAGTGGAAATGATAAGCACTCAACTCCAAATTCCTGAGGGCGCAGTCGTTGTTGACCTCAAAGGGAAATTTATTTATCCATCATTTATTGATATGTATTCCTCTTACGGAGTACCTGAAGCGAAGCGAGATAGAGATGGTGGAAACCGTTTTGGAAGAACCCAACAAATGATCTCTAAAAAAGAAGGTGCTTATATGTGGAACCAATCGCTCAAACCTGAGTTCCGTTCACACGAGCATTTTACCGTTGATGAAAAATCAGCTAAAGGATATCGTAATGCAGGTTTCGGAACTGTCATGACACATCAAGAAGATGGTATCTGTAGAGGAACGGCAACAGTCGTTACACTTGGCGAAGATAGAGAGCATCATATCATCCTTAAAGAAGAAGCTGCTAATATGCTTTCCTTCAAAAAAGGAACTTCTTCTCAAGCTTACCCCGGTTCTTTGATGGGCGGAATTGCATTGTTACGACAAACTTACCTTGATGGCGAATGGTATAAAAAAGGAGGCAAAGCAAAAGAATTGAATCTTTCATTAGAGGCATGGAATGAGATTTCTAATATGCCAACGGTATTTGATGTAAGAGATAAATTGGAAGCATTACGTGCTGCTAAGTTGGGTAAAGAATTTGGAAAAAAATATATCATCAAAGGTAACGGAGATGAATACCAAAGATTAGATGCAATAAAAGCAACAGGTTGCTCGATGATTATTCCTATCAAATTTCCAGATGCTTACGATGTCGAAGATCCTTATGATGCGATGTTAGTTTCATTAACTGACTTGAAGCATTGGGAATTAGCTCCAACGAATCTTTCTCATTTATCAAAAGCAGGAATTGAGTTTGCGCTGACTTCGTCAGGTTTAGATAAAAAATCAGACTTGTTGAGTAATTTAAAGAAAGCAATCAAGCATGGACTTTCAGAGGAAAATGCATTGAAAGCTTTGACTCATACTCCTGCAAAAATGATGGGCGTATCTAATCAAGTTGGAAGCTTGAAGTCAGGGTACATTGCTAATTTTATTATCACCTCTGGAGATTTATTTAAAAGCAAAACAAAAATCCATCACAATTGGGTAAGAGGTCAAGCTTTTGTAATTAAGAAATTAGATGAAGTAGATCTGGAAGGAACTTATAAATTAAATGTAGGAAATGATACTTATAATTTGGTCGTAGATGATGGAAATAAAATGAAAATCGAAGTTAACGATTCTACGAATATTGATGTGACGAGCAAGTTGTCCAATGGTTTGATTACGCTAACATTTCCACCTTCAAAAGAAGAAACAAAACTCTTCCGACTTTCAGGTGTAACAGATGGCGGCAATTGGTCAGGTAATGGAATGATGACTGATGGAACTTGGGCGGCATGGTCTGCCACTCCTAGCAACGCTCCTCAAAAAACAGAACCTGCAAAAGAAAAGAAAGGTAAAAAAGGAAAAAAAGAAATGTCTGACGATACAGATGAATTAGGAGATGTTATTTACCCATTCGTAGCGCACGGTTATAAAGAGCGTCCAACACAGAATGATTATTTAATAAAAAATGCAACTGTCTGGACGAATGAAAATGATGGCATTTTAGAAAACACAGATGTACTAGTTCGTAATGGTAAAGTATCGCAAATCGGAAAAGATTTGAATGTTGATCTAGGTACTCAAATAGATGGAACTGGTATGCACCTGACTTGTGGAGTAATTGATGAACATTCACATATCGCAATTGCAAGAGGTGTGAATGAATGTACTCAAGTCAGTACTGCCGAGGTAAGAATTGGCGATGTAGTAGATTCTGAAGACATAGATATCTATCGACAGTTGGCAGGAGGTGTGACGACTTCACATTTGTTACATGGTTCTTGTAATCCTATCGGAGGACAATCTGCAATTATAAAATTGCGATGGGGATATGCTCCTGAGGAAATGAAATTTGAAACTGCTCCTGGGTTTATAAAATTCGCATTAGGAGAGAATGTGAAAAAATCTCGGTCTAGTTCTAACAATCGTTTCCCGGATACACGGATGGGAGTGGAGCAAGTTTATGTAGATTATTTTACTCGTGCAAAAGAATATAAAATTGCTAAACAAAAAGGTGGCGCAGACTTCCGTAGAGATTTAGATTTGGAAACTGTTGTAGAAATTCTAGATGCTAAAAGACATATCTCTTGTCACTCGTATGTACAATCTGAAATCAATATGTTGTTGCACGTAGCCGATGATTTAGGTTTTAAAGTCAACACATTTACTCATATCCTAGAAGGTTACAAAGTAGCAGATAAGATGGCAGAACATGGTGCAGGTGGTTCAAGTTTTGCCGATTGGTGGGCGTACAAATATGAGGTGATTGATGCGATTCCATACAATGGAGCATTGATGCATTCGCAAGGTGTATTGACTGCATTCAATTCTGATGATGCAGAAATGGCTCGTCGATTAAATCAAGAAGCTGCTAAAGCTGTTAAGTACGGAGGCGTGTCGGAAGAAGATGCTTGGAAATTTGTAACACTTAATCCAGCTAAACTTTTACACATCGATCATAAGGTAGGAAGTATCAAACAAGGAAAAGATGCTGACTTAGTATTATGGAATACGAATCCACTTTCAGTATATGCAAGAGCAGAAATGACTTTTGTAGATGGCTATAAATTTTTCGATAGAGCAGAAGATATTGAAATTAGAAAAACAGTTGCGACAGAACGTAATCGCTTGATTCAAAAAATGTTAGCAGTAAAAAAAGGTGGTGGAAAAACTCGCCCTGCTCGTGGTCGTAAATTTAAAAATTACCATTGCGATGATGCAGAGGATGAAATGAATGATTAGTACAATTCTCTGTAGCACAGTTTTTAACTGTGCCACGGATATAAGAAGCAAAAAGCAATTTTGATTTAGAAAAATTAAACAAAAGTTTAATGCCAAATTGCTTTGAAAGGAAATTATGAGATTAAGAGAAATTTTAATTTTACAAATATCCGTGGCACGGTTGAAAACCGTGCTACGGGAATCATAAACATTTTTAAATAAATTCTGTGGTCAGTTAAAACTTGAAAACAAAAACGACCGAAGGAAGAGTTGGTTTCAATTTTTAATTGACTTAAAACACAGAATTTTTTTAAAAATCATAAATAATGAAAGATGAAAATTTTAAATATAATATTATTCATGTGCTGTGTTTGGAGTATAAATGCTCAACAAACTCCCGCACCTGCACAATCTCAAAGTATTGGAATATTAGGTGCAACTGCACATATCGGTAATGGCGAAGTCATTGCTAACAGTCTAATTACATTTGAAAATGGAAAGATTACAAGTGTAGTAGATGCATCCAAAATTAGAATCAATAAAAATGATTTTGGGAAATTAATAGACGCAACTGGCAAACATGTTTACCCTGGATTTATCGCACCTAATACAGAATTAGGTTTGGTAGAAATTGGAGCAGTAAGAGCAACGCGTGACAATCGAGAGATAGGATTTATGAATCCACATATTCGATCTATTATTGCTTATAACACAGATTCTAAAGTAACACCAACCATTCGTTCCAACGGAGTTTTGATGGCGCAAGTCAGACCAATCGGAGGGCGAATAGATGGACAGTCAACTATCGTACAGTTGGATGCATGGAACTGGGAAGATGCAGCTTACGCAATGGACGAAGGGATTTATGTCGATTATCCAGCTATGTTTCGATGGAGTTGGAGAACTCGTTCGTTGGATAAAAATAAAGATTATGACAAGCAATTGAAAGAGTTAGAAGATTATTTTAAAGAAGCACAAGCCTATGCTAAAAATAAAAAATTAACTTCTAAGAATCTGAAATTTGAAGCGATGCGAGGTTTGTTTGATGGTAGTAAAAAAATGTATTTGCAAGTAGATATGGCGAAGTCGATTACAGAATCTGTTCTTCTATTTAAACAATTCAATATCACGCCTGTCATCGTAGGTGGAAGTGAATCATGGTTGGTAGCTGATTTTTTAAAGAAAAATAATGTCCCTGTTATCGTTTCAAGAACGCATGATTTACCTAACCACGAAGACTCTCATATTGACCAAACATTTAAGACCCCTCGAATGCTTCAAGATGCAGGAGTGCTTTGGTGTTTGCAAATGGATGACTCGCCTTACCAAGTTCGCAACTTACCTTTTCAAGCAGGTCATGCAGTTGGATTTGGTTTGGATAAAGAATTAGCGGTGAGTAGTTTGACTTTGAATACGGCAAAAATTTTAGGTATTGATGCTACGACAGGTTCACTTGAAAAAGGAAAAGATGCAACGCTATTTATTAGTACAGGTGATGCGTTGGATTATATCGGTAATAATGTGGAACATGCTTTTATTCAAGGAAGAGAAATTGATTTGAATAATAAGCAGAAAGAATTGTATGAGAAATTTAAAAAGAAATATGAAGGGCAGAAGTAATAGTTTTTGATCTGTTTTAAATTTTTATAAATAGTAAAACCTGAAATCATTTTATGATTTCAGGTTTTTTATTTTAAAAAAAAAGAAAAAGTCCCAGAGGGACGAAATATTGGTAGAAATAAATAGAGGAATATTGTGTAATGAGTCCCAGAGGGACGACACTACAAATGTGATTTTTTATATTCCGTCCCTCTGGGACTCAAACTGTTTTATTTGATTTGATTCTACCGATATTTCGTCCCTCTGGGACTTTTTCTTTTTTTTAAAATAAAACATCAAAAAATAAAAAAATCTGACTTCTAGTATCTACCTTTAAAAACCCGTCAAAAACAACTACCAATTTTCTATTTAACATTTTATAACAATCACTTTCCGTGACTAAATCCAATTTATAATGAAACAAAAAAGAAGAACTTTTCTAAAAACATCAGCAGC
>JALZVK010000067.1 GCA_023301005.1 Saprospiraceae bacterium
TTATTGATTCCTCCAATTTCGCTTTTCAATAATACGAAAATTGGGTTTATCTTTGATAGATTCAAGATAAGCAATCAGACTCGATGATTCAATAAAAAATATGCAGCCATTTTAAATCGTTTTACATCCAGCTATTATTGTTCTTAGATCAGCGTATGGCATCGAGGTTTGCAAACCTCGACGAACGAGGAAAAATATTGATTTAAAGCGATATATAATTATTAAATTAAAGCTTCAGCTTATCAACAATAAACTTGAATCTACATGATACACAATATAAAACTCTTGAATGCCAGAAAAAAAGGATTTTGGATAAGATTTATAAACAAGAATCGCTTAGCGAATCTCCAATCTGGGATTAATAAAATTGAAATTGATTTCAGTCAATGCACATTTATCGAACCTTTTCATATAGTTGTTCTATCGTGTTTAATAGAAGAGTACTACTTAAAAGGAATGAAAATTGAATTTACGAATTGTATTCATCTAGAACTCAATGAATATTTAAATAAGATAAACTTTTATGATTATTGGAATCCAAGTTTTGATAGAAACACTTATACTCCTAATAAAATTGCTACAAACCTATGCTTATGGAAACTAAAACCAGAAATGATTACATCATATGTTGTGCGCGCACAAGAATATTTCGAAAACAACTTCAATTCCAACCGAACTTTTCAGCCACTAAATGTTTCACTTGCAGAATTATTTAACAACATCAATGATCATGCGGAATCAAATGTAAGCGGATATTGCATATCGCAATATTATCCAAATATAGAAAAAGTGAAAATTGCTGTCTGTGACTTTGGGATAGGTATTCCCAATTCTGTTAACAAGTATTTAAGAGAAAATGATAAGTCGTTACTAAGTGAAGGAAATGCAATAATAAAAGCTTTGGAGAAATCGTTTAGTTGCAAATCTCACCCCCATAATAGAGGCTGGGGACTAGACACTATAAGGTCTATTGTACTGGATTGTTCAGGTGAATTAAGAATTATATCAAATAAAGGAGCATATGAACTTAAAAATGGGAAAGAAGAAATATTTGAATTAAAAGACTCTTTTTCTGGGACACAGATTGAAATTATACTAGATTCGTCTAAATTTGACCAAAAAGAAGACGATTATATCGTAAAAAACTTTCATTTTTAGTTATTTTTTTATAATATTATATCAAAACGTATAACATTGGAAATCACTGATTTAACATTGATGGATATCGTACCAGGAACCTCAACTAACATTGATGGTCTTCCACTTTTCTTGGAACTATCTAAGTTATTTAGTGAGGGTTATAGTATACGCTTAGATTTAAAAGGATTGACGCCTATGTCTACCTCTTTCTTAAATTCTTCTTTTGGTGAATTAGCTGACAAGTATGGATACGAGATAATTAAAAAACATCTTGTATTGTTCAATTATAAAAAGTCGGATGCTATGCAGATTAAGAATTATCTATTAGAGATTACAGCTTAATAATGTATTATCTCTTTAAATAGACTTTCAAATTATTGCCACAACCAAGTAATAAAATTCTCCCCGTAATACACACCGTATTCCACGTAGCAAATTGCATATCCATTCTTTTAAGATTATTCGAATCGTCTAACTGATAATCTATTCTCTATCTAAACCTAAGGTATTATTTTACTTAGATCAACGTATGGCATCGAGGTTTGTAAACCACGAGGATCGGGGAATTTTTTTCTTTATGAATTTCATTGCGATAATTTAGATACAAATACAGCTTCTCATTTTTTAATTGTAACTGATGGACTACTAGGGTAAAAATTACGACTATTAAGTAAATTATCTTCTTTATAACTGAAGGACAATAGGCTTCGATTTACTTGGATTAATATTCCATCTTCATCATAAACAGGACTTTGAACACTAAAAATATCGAAATTCCCATTTTTATCAAACCTCCCATGTTGTATATTGCCTCCAATTGAAACGTCATTAGTAGAACTTAAAATTTGACTCATAATTTCAAGACCTCTAAGATTTTTATACTTTTCTGAAGCAACAAGATCTTTTGCAGAACCGAATGAAAGATAAGCCCCATTATCTAACTCAACTTCTTTGAAATATGTTCCTATTTTATCATTGGAGAAATCATGATAAAAAATATAATGCCTTATTCTATTGCTACCCGTATCAAATCCTCCGATAAGAAATATACCTGTTCCTCTTTCTCTAAACACTGCTAGTACTTCTTTTGAACTAGCTTTAAAAATCTCTAAAATATATGCGCAAATATCGTCCATATTAAATGTATTCCCTGAGATTAATTTTAGATTAGACAAAATCTGCTGTATCATATCTTTAAGAATTATACAATTAATATGGCTACCAGCTATAGCCATTCCCCAAATACGTTTATAGATTTCCTCTGGGTTACTTCGCATAGTCCCGAATGTGGAAATCGAGACTGGAATCTTGAATAGCTTGACTCCAAAATCAATAAAAGTTTTATCAGAATAGGACAATCTAGAATCGGTTGTATATGAGATTTCATTGTCAATTTTGGTTGCGATTACTAGTGTCATATTTGTTTACATTGTAGATTTCTAAGATACAATTTTTCCTGCAATCTACCTTGTAAACCGAACTATAAAATCAGAAATCCCCCAGCCAAGTGGTAGTAGCGATATGAGGTAGACTAGAGATGTAATGAAGGAAGGAGATACGACGGATGAGCCCGATACCTCGGGAGAATACTAGTAACGACTATCCTGAATACAGCTATAGCCTGCCGAATACAAGCGGATGACACGACGCCCCGACATTTTCCGTCGGGGGGATGGCCCCAAATAAAAAACAAATAAAAACCTACAACATCCCCTCCAGCACCTTCCAGATATTATCTGCGGCGATGACTTGGCCTTTGGCGTTGGGGTGCTTGCCATCTCTCAATAGCAAATCAGGATGTCCCGCTACGCCGTCTAG
>JALZVK010000068.1 GCA_023301005.1 Saprospiraceae bacterium
GGGAATATTTCTTCTTTTTTTCCATTTTTAGAGGGTTTTATTAGTTCTATTAATAGAATAGAAAAGTTAAAGGAATTAATTTTTATCTCATTCAAATCTAGTAAATTATTTCTTGTTTTTTTAGAAAAATGGAATAAAAATTTATTTCAATTTTACTTTGCTAGTTTTTGTATCCAACATTCCTAACACTATTTCCCAAAGAGCTTCATAAGGTATAAATTCCACATCAATCCCTTGTCGAACAGATTCAATAGGAACTGATTTTAACTTACTTAGAAGCTGTTCTGATTTACGCTCAACTGCTATTCTATTAAAATTTCCTTTTGGTATTACTAATAACAATTTGATAAAACAATTGCTCCGAAAAGTATTATCTTTTTTCAAATACCTATAGCAATAAGCTCTTAGTGATTCTACTTTATCTATCATTTTTCCATATTCTTTTTTTTGTAGAAGGAATAGAACTTGGATGATAATAATTGGAATATTAATCCTCATTTTATCTTTAGAATATTTAGGAACATCATTGACAAATTTACTTATTCGAAACTTCATATCTATACTAGATTCATCCTCTACAATAATCTTATCCACCTTTATTAAAAAATTAATATATGCTTCGATAATTCTCCATGATTCTTTTATATCGCCTTTCAAATCTTTGTAGCCCTTATTGCTTTTTACTGTTAATAATGATTTGTATGCAGCTTGATAACTTTTAACTTTAAAAGATAATAATGTAAAAACTCTATAGATATTGAACCAATTATGCATTCCTTCTTTTACTAATGGCAATGCAGTTTGGAATGCTTTTAAGCCTTCTTCATATTGGTTAAAAGAAGTATAACATATTATTTGTCTTGAAAGAAAAAGGAAAGGTAAAGATTCTGGTATATCGGTTCTTCCTTTTATCTTTTTTAATAATTCCTGACAAACTTCTAACCCTTTTTGGTAATCATTTACTAATATGTATCGAAGCCAAAAAACGGTATATGCTATTCTCAAAAATTTACGCGAATCATTTGTTTTTAATAACTCTTCAAGTTCTTGACAATAGCTATCTGCTAGTTCTTCAAAATTATCAGGAATAGTTATTCCTTCCGTATTATAATATGCTAATTGTGAATAATATCTAGTTGCAATAGATTCCGCATTATATATTTTTAAATATTTTTTATGTATCGCAGAGTAATAGTCCATTTTTTTTTTATTACTTGATATTGATCCATAAAATAAATAAAGATACTCTGCAAGGGAACAAACTATATCGAGAAATTCAAATTTTATCATTTGAGGTAGAAGTCGTTCTGATAATTTGATTGCGATACTCCGTCCTCCCTTTACTCTAAGGATTTTGATAGCTGCATAAATCTTATGACCTGCGAAATATTCTTTTTCTATTTCTCTATAATTCGGTTTATTCACATCTATAAAAAAAATTGAATTGATTAATCGTTCTTCTAAGCGATATTTCAGTTTTTTAAAACTTGGATTAGATTCATCTGAATCATATAAATCTGCAGCTGCCTCTTTATCATTTTTATATTTACCACTTATAATGCCTTCGTATAGCTTATTAAGTTTAGTAGGAGATCCATTAGGATTACCTATTACTTCAATATTCTTTACCTTTTGCTTATTAACTATTTCAGCAAATTTTATTAAATCTCTCATTAGCCTTTTTTAATTATAAGAAATTGGTTATCAACTACTTACAACATAAATATATAAAATTATTTTAAAAACAATAGTCTAAATATAATGATATTTGTTAATATGTAAAACTTTAATATAATTTACATTTGTAGTATCAATATGAAGAGAATGATTAGGTAGCAATAGATATTTGATGACACTCATAGCAATCACTTTATTTCAAAAATAATATATACAGAATATTATAAAATGAAATAAATATTAAAATAATTAATTTAGGTTTTTTAATTCAAAAAGGCACTTCCATAGCTTCTCCCCTTAAACAAGCTCGGAATTGTCTTTTTTTTTTGCACTTTTCTTTAGTACATTGTACTAAAGAAGAAGCTACTACCAAATGAAATTGGTAGTAGCTCAATAAAAACTTGTTGTAAAAAAACGTGTGTGTGTTAGTTATTCTTTAATAATAAATTTCTTAGAAATATTTTCTTCAGGTAGTCTAATAAAATAAGTCCCTGCTGAAAGGTCTACAACATTAATTTGTACAGTATTAATAAAATTAGCTTCTACATCTAAGTTTATATTTTTTACTATTCGACCAATCATATCTATAATATGAAATTGTATATTATCATCGTTTGAGAAAAATTCGACATTCAAAATATCACCATTGCTGCTAACTGGATTTGGATATACTAAAATCGTATTATTGTTTTCGCATTCCGTTTCAACTTGGATCACTTTAGAATACTCGAAACTTCCATCTGTATCTACCATTTTTAGTCGATAGTAATTGAATGGCGCAGGTGCTTGATTATTATAAGAGTATTGTTGAGTAAAATTTCCTCCATTCGCTTCAACTCTTTCTTTGGTGCTAAAATTAATTCCATCTCCACTCCACTCTACTTCAAAATAATCAAAGTCTTTTTCCGATTCAGTTGTCCATAACAAATCAATATCACACTCATTTATCTGCGCTTTAAATTCACTTAAAGTAACAGGTAATAATATGGCGAAACTTTGCTTGATAACAGCAGTACCTCCTGATAGATCAGTTAAGCCTGAAAACTGAACATAGTTTTTTCCATTACCTGTAGTTACTACTGTTCCATCAGTATTACCCGGATTGCTTTCATTAATATTATCTAAATCATTAGCGGTAATATCATCTTCATTCACTATTCCAAACTGTGTAATATTAGCATTTTGAATTCCTCCAAATTTTCTTAGCCATTCAAAAGATCTAGTGTAACTACCTCCTCCTGCTAATGCCATCGTTTCGATACTATCAGCGACAGCATCTAAAGATGCCATTTCATTTTGAGTAAAATAAAATTTCACATCAAATGTGCTTCCATTTGTTGGAGGGTTTTTTAATTCAATATGCCAATCACGAGTCATCACTACAGTTGAGTTATTTGAACCAATAACAGTACGACTAGCTTGGCTATTTTCTTTTTTAATTTCGATAAAATCCACTAAGTCCCACATCGGTATTGTGTTTGAACTTCCCGCACTATTTTTAATTGCGAATAAATAATTTTCAGGTTCAGCTGGATTAAAGTAATAATGCCACCCGTCACCATCAGGCTCACAATAAGTAGTTGCTCGTGTTTTATTAGAACCAAATCCGTCAACATGAAGATTGTTAGCATCATCATATTCGAAGTTAGTAGTAGTACTTGGAGAAGCTTCTGTTACTCCGTAATAAATCTGTGCAGTTGCACATGCATCTAAATTATCTCTATAATCAGGTTCAGCTACATTGTTACCAATATTGTCAGGAAGTATATCATCTAAAATATCAACGAAAATAGTTCCTGCTGCTGTTCCACTAGCTCCAGCTTCATCATCAGCTGGATCGCCAGACCACATAAAATTAGTTGCATCATTATCATCGACATCATAACAATCTACTAATCCATCTCCGTCCGTATCTACATTGTTACAAAAAGAAACATTATCGCCTTTTGAATCTCCATCTAGGAGAAAATCCCATACTTCTTGTTGGTCTGGAATATTATCCGCATCAGAATCTAAATCCAAATGATCAGGAGTAGTGTCGCCCGTAACTGAATCATGATTGTAAGGTATTAAACCATTTTGCGCTGCTCCTTGATCCATATCATACGGGTCAAGTAATCCATCTCCATCTGTATCTGCAGTAGTTGGTGGAATATAAGTTGCAGTAGGTTGAGCTTCATAATTATCATAAATTCCATCATTGTCAGAATCAACATCTACAAAATCAGGAACATCTTCTGAGTCACTATCGGCAACTCCATTTCCTGAATATTCTAATCGAGAATCAGAATCTCCTGAATCATCCACAGCAGTAATAATAAGTGGATTGCTACTTTCAAAAACAAAATCATTACCTACATCTCCATCAACATTATCTTCAAAACCATCATTATCTGTATCGATAAATGCTCCAATTCCAAAATCTACCATTCCATCATTATTGCTGTCAGTTGCTCCAGTTTCTGTTACATCTAAAATCCCATCATTATCTGCATCTATATCTAAATGATTAGCTCGGCTATCTCCATCAAGATTGATAGGAAGACTTCCACCACCACCTGAAATCATTTCTTCTCCAGGTGCATTTACAATACCATCACCGTTTGTATCTGCTGTAGTTTGGATCAAGGCCTCTCCTCCATCGTCTACTCCGACTACTGTATTATCATCTGTATCATATACATCAGCTAATCCATCTCCATCAGTATCCCAAGGTGCTAATGATGTATCTACAAATCCATCTCCCTCAGGGTCATGTCCTCCTGCTTCAATATTATCAGGTACTCCGTCATTGTCAGCGTCTAAATCTAAACCATCATTATGTCCGTCACCATCTGTATCTAAATTTGGAATTGCATTTCCATTGACCCAACCTGGAGTTCCTCCAGCAGAGTCTTCAATATCATATAAATCAGCTAAGCCATCACCATCAATATCTACCATAGATGTTGCATCTCCCGGTACTGGATAATCAACAAATCCATCGCCATCAATATCAATTCCACCTGCTTCTACAATATCAGGAATACCATCATTATCTGCATCAATATCTACAGCATCTGCTAAGCCATCACCATCAGTATCTGCACAGAAACTACCAAGAGCTTCTACTCCAATACCTCTTTGATTAGGATTAGATAATCCTCCTACTTCTTCATATAAAATAGTAATTGTAGTTGCTCCATTTGGAATATCTACAAGTACAGATCCTAAATCATCATTTACACTTTGAATTAGAGGATTTACATTTTCAGCAATATTACCTGACAATATATAAGTTGGAGTACCACTTGTAATTGTTGACAAAGTAGGTGTACCTATATTCGAAGTAACCGTTACTTTATCTTGTCGCCCAGGATTACTAAAACCACCATCAACATCTGTGATGAGAAATTTACCATTATAAATAGGCTCGGAAAAAGTAACTAAAATAGTAATGGCAGAAGTCCCTTGACCTGCAATTGGATCAAATAAAATTGCTAAATCACCAACTCCTCCAAATAATCCACCTGTTGCTTCGTCAACAAAGGTTTCTAAAACACCTACTGCGGAAGTTGAAATATCAATTGTCATAGATAGGGATGGAGAAATATTAATAGTTCCATTCGTAGCATCCTCTGTCCAAGTCCAAGGAGATGTTCCCCAATTAGAAGTATTGCATTTTTCATCTACATCAAGTATTCCATCATTGTCATCATCAGCATCTATGTAATCACAAATGCCATCATAATCCGTGTCAGTATTGCCTGTTGGACATGTTGGAAAATAATACTCGTAAAAGGAATTAAAATTATTTAGATTTGAATAATCAACATCTTCTGAAAGAAAAGATGCTTTTAGGCTTTGTGATGATCCTAAACATATACATAGGATCAAAAAGCTCATTGCCGACTGTAGTAGTCGACTAAGTTTTTGAATAGTCATTAATTTGGCGTGTTAGTTATAAAAAATTCTTCAATACTTAAATTGAAAATCATTTATGAATTTCATATTCAAGTATATTTTAATATTTATAGAAAAAAAAATGCCAAACATGTATTATTTAAAAAAATAATACAAAAAGTGACATTAAAAAAATCATAATGTGTGATATTTATTGATTTAAAAAAAAAATAAAAAAACCCGAATTTTCAATGAATGAAAATTCGGGTTAATTATTAGATGAAATAATTCTAGATTTTAATCTTCAATCAAAAACATCTTAGAACTTTGTTCTCCTACTAAATGAATCGTATAAATTCCACTCGGTAATTCCTTGACATCTAATTGTAAACTAATCATAGATTCTGTTTCAGTATCTAAAGAAATTAATTTAACGGTACGTCCAAGTATATCTGAAATTTGAATTTTAATTTCATTTTTAGGAGAGTAAAATTCAATATTTAGAACTCCATTATCTCTTACTATAGGATTAGGATAAATGAATAATTCTTGAGCATTGATACAATCTAAGCTTTCAAATAAAATATCTGAATACTCGAAGCTACCATCTAAATCTACCATTTTTAATCTATAGTAGTTTGAAGATTTTTTATCTTGAGTCTGGTCTTTGTAAT
>JALZVK010000069.1 GCA_023301005.1 Saprospiraceae bacterium
TTATACCTTATGAAGCTCTTTGGGAAATAGTGTTAGGAATGTTGGATACAAAAACTAGTAAGGTGAAATTGAAATAAATTTTTATTTCAATTTTCTAAAAAAACAAGAAATAATTTACTAGATTTGAATGAACTAAAAATTAATTCCTTTAACTTTTCTATTCTATTAATAGAACTAATAAAACCCTCTAAAAATGGAAAAAAAGAAGAAATATTCCCTTAAAGATTTTCACAAAAAATTAAAAATCAAAATGATTAAAAAAGAGAGTAAAATGAAACTCAATAGCAAATTGGGAATCATTGGTCTCGGAAATGCTTAAGCTAATTTCTCTTTTTGGACATATCAAAAAAAAGGATGTAATGATTATCATTACATCCTTTTTTACTTTAGTTAGTATTTTATTAAGAGTCAATAGTGACCATTAAACTCATGATTTTTGCATATAAATCTTGAGGTTTAAAAGGTTTAGAAAGATAAGCATTGATACCTGCTTCATAACATTTGTCTGCTTCTTGTTTGGAAGAGTTAGCAGTTAGAGCAATAATTGGAACATCACTTCCTTCTCTAATTTTTTTGGAAGAATCAAGACCATTCATTACAGGCATTTGCATATCCATCAAAATCAAATCGTAACCATGTTCTCTATATTTTTCAACACCTATTAAGCCATTTTCAGCAATATCAACTGTGATCAAATCTGACCAAGTTGTCAATACTTTTTTAGTAGCAATTTGGTTAAGAAAATGGTCTTCCACCAATAATATTTTAATTGGAGAATCAGGAGCATCTTCAGGATTGATATTTACCTGTTGAACTATTTTAATAGGAAGTTCAATATTAAAGATTGTACTCTTAGCCTCTTTACTTTCTATGCGGAGTTTACCATTCATGATTTCTACTAACTTACTTACGATCGCCATTCCTAAATCATCTTTTTTGGCTTCATCCAACTCATCAGAATAGTTTTCAATAAGTTGATCTGTTTTTAATAACTCTCTAATTCTTGCATTAGGAATATACGTGCCATTATCAGTTACTTGAAAACATAACGTCATATTGTTTTCATTAATATCTTTTGCAAAAGCTTTGAGATGAATAAAGCCATTTGCATCCGTTCTATTATTAGAGAAGTCAACTAAATTGTATAATAATTGAGTTAGTTTCTTTTGGTCACTAATAATCTTTTTAGGTAAATTTTCATTTAACTCAAACTCAATATTATGACCAGTTTTATCTCCTTTTAGATTGACAATTCTTTTGGTACTATTTAGAAAATCAATGATTTGAAGTTCTTCTTCTTCTAATACTATTTTTTCAGAAACTAGTACAGAGAAATTTAAAAGATTATTAACCATGATAGAAAGATCATCTATCGAAGTTTTTAATCCATCAATATATTCTGTCTGAGATTTTGATGTTCCTGTATTTTCTAATAAAAATAAAAGATTGATAATAGAGGAAAGCGGAGTACGAATATGGAAACTCAAATCAGCTAAAGCTTCATCTTTAATTTTAGAAACTTTCTGATTGATATTTTTTTCTATAATTATCTGTTCTGATAATTTTCTTTCTGTAGTATCTTGAATTCCACCTACTAACCAAAATTTATTAGTCAACTCGTCGAAGTTAACTTTAGCTTGAATACTTACATATTTCACACTTTTTCCATCTAAAATAATTCTGTGTTCTAGCTTGTGAGTTTTACCATCTTTACCAGCTTTAACAAAAAATTCTTCTACTTTTTCTTTATCCTCAATATGCACATAAGTAAGGTAATCAGAGAAAGTAGGAGTGATGCTATTAGGTTGGAAATTGAAAATTCTATACATCTCGTCACTCCATTTCATTTCATTGGAAACGATGTCCATAGACCAATTTCCAAAATTAGCCATGCTTTGTGCTTCCAAATATTGACTTTCATTGATAGTCAATTTTTTAGCAGCTTCTTCAAGTTTAGATTGAGTTTTAAATCTTTGGATGGCATATCGAATAGAGCGACCTAATTGCTTAGCGTCAAACTGATTTTTTATAAGATAGTCTTGCGCACCAGCTTTGATAGATTGATTTCCTACAATTTCATTATTCGTACCCGTAAGTACAATTACAGGAACGTTAGGTTGTTTATCTATAAAATTAGAAAGTGTTTTAAATCCTGTAGAGTCAGGAAGAGAAAGGTCAAGAAGTACCAATGAAATTTCTTGATTTTTTAATACCTCAATACCTTCAAAAAATGTAGGTGCATGAATGACTTCATCTTTGACAGACGCTTCTGTTAAGTAATGTTTGATTAAATCAACATCAGCAGGATTATCTTCAATGACTAAAATATAGTTCTTTCTTACTTTACTCATACTTAGTTTGTAATAAATCGATAATGGCGAATAAATAAATTGGTGTCGTTCTTAAACAAGAAAGATTAATTATAACTCAAAACTATATTTAATCTTTTAAGAAAAATAATTTTTTGAGCAATCTCTTGTTTTTAAAAATTTAAAAATGAGATTTTATAAACAAAATGTAAGGTATGGTGTGTTAAATGTAAAACTATTAAACAACTTAGCAATTGACAGATGAATTACTTAAATCGTTATTTTATCATAGTAGGCAAAATAGCGGTAGTCAACCAGAATTCTTCGATTTTTTGAATGATATCAAAGAATTTTTCAAAATCAACAGGTTTGTTGATATAGCAATTTACATGAAGGTTATAACTTTTCATGATATCTTGTTCTGCATTTGAAGTGGTCAAAATAACTACAGGGATTCTTTTAAGTGAATCATCTGTTTTTACTTCTTTCAAAACCTCTCTACCATCTTTTTTTGGTAAATTTAAATCCAATAAGATTAAATCAGGAGTGGTTACATTTTCATATTCACCTTCCTTTTTTAAATATTTAATGGCTTCAGCTCCATCCATTGTAACATCTAGCTTTATAGACATTTTAGCTTCTTTAAAAGCTTCTTGAGTTAAACGAACATCGCCGGGATTGTCTTCAACTAATAATACATTCACAAGGTTATTATTTTTATCCATTTTAGTAATTAGTTACAATAAGCAATACGAGAAATAACCTAGATAGTTTCGATGTGAAATTGTTTAACTATTTAAAAATATTAAAGAATATCCACATAAAAAATTATTTCCCAATAAGATTTTTAATAATATATAAAAAACAGATTTTCAGCTAATTAAAACTTCAATTTGCTTCTAGCGTTTTTTAAGAGCTTGAAGTGCTATTATTTTCAAATCGCTTTTGTATGTTCGTATTTTATTACAAAAAGAAATCCAAATTTGATTATGATTCAGCAAGTGCCACATCTTCAATCTCTATTCAGTAATTATTTATCATCTCACCAGTTCGATCAAGCACCTGTTGGCTTGTATGAACCAATCAATTATATATTAAGTCTTGGTGGTAAAAGGATTCGACCAGTTTTATTATTGATGGGATGTAACCTTTTTAATGATGAAATTGAAAATGCTTTACCTGCATCTTATGCAGTTGAAATTTTTCATAACTTCAGTTTATTGCATGATGATATTATGGATGAAGCTCCTTTGAGAAGAGGACAACCCACCGTTCACATTAAGTATAATCAAAGTACAGGAATATTATCAGGTGATGTAATGTTGGTCTATGCCTATGAATATCTTTTACAAGTAGGAAGTTCAAATATTAAAAATATTATAAAAATATTTAATAAAGTAGCCATAGAGGTTTGTGAAGGACAACAATATGACATGGATTTTGAAACTCGAAGTAATGTTTCTATTGCAGAGTATCTAAAAATGATAGAACAAAAAACCGCAGTCCTATTAGCTGGTAGTTTGAAAATGGGAGCATTGATAGGAGGAGCAACGGAGGAAGATGCTAATCATTTATATGAATTTGGAAGAAATATTGGAATTGCATTTCAGTTACAGGATGATATTCTAGATACTTTTGGTGATCCTGAAAAATTTGGCAAAAGAGTAGGAGGGGACATTGTTCAAAATAAAAAGACCTTTTTAGTGATAAAGGCTTTGGAAATTGGTAATGAACTTAAACGTGCGGAGTTAAATATGCTCATGAACAATACACCTCAAGATGAAGAATTAAAAATAGAAAAAGTGAAATCCATTTTTAATGAATTACAAGTACGTGAAAAGTCTGAAGAGTTGATGGAAAGTTATCTAATTAAAGCATTTGAATATTTAGATAAAGTAAAAGTGGAGGAAAGTAGAAAAGAACCTTTGAGAAATCTTTCAAATCAATTGATGGGGAGAGAGGTTTAATCCCTAAAAAAAGAGGCAACCAATTAAATTGGTTACCCCTCACACTATGAAACACTATTTCTTAAATTAAGTTATTTTTATATTAATGTTTATTACTTTTTGTAAAAGTAATAAACTTATTTTATTTATTTAAAGGCTGATTAAATGTAGCCTAAATAAGATATTATTTTCTTATAGAAGTTCGTGGAAAGGTTTGTTGGAATAGCTAATTAATATTAAATATAGTGCTAATATAAGGTTAAGCGAATTAAAATTCCAAAAAAAAATGATTAAAAAGAATATTTAATTTTAATAGAATACGGCAATTTATAATGAAAACTAAATTTTAAAACACATGAAAACTATCATTAACAACTGACTTACAGTTGTTTATATATTTTTTATTTAAAATGTGTCTAAATGGAATTATCACATGATTTATAAAAATATTTTTCCATTCCACCATTCCTTCTCAATAATAGCTTTATTTTTTTTATAAAAATTAATAGCAGGTTCATTCCAGTCTAGTACTTGCCATTTAACTAAGACAGCTTCGAGATGTTTGGCTTCTATGATAAATGTGTCAAATAACTTTTGTCCAACTCCTATTTTTCTAAATTTTTCAGTTACAACAAAATCTTCGAGATATACCATTCTACCTTTCCAAGTACTCCAAGTAAGGTAATAAATACAAATACCAATGATTTCTCCATCTTTCTCTGCAACAATAGCATCGAATACTTTTTGTGAAAAATTATTTGTGTAATCTTCTAAAGTAGCGGTAACTGCTTTGGGTTCATTTTCATATATCGCTAGTTCCACGACCAAATTATAAATCGAGGCTAAGTCTTCAATAGTAGCTTTGCGAGTAATAAATGTCATAATGTTAATAACTTTTTTTTTGGCAAATGTTTTAGGAAAGAATTTTTGATAATAAACTGAAATATTCAAAACTGGTGCGTGAAGTACCAGTTTTACTATGTTTTTGATACATTTTCTTGAAAAAATGATCACCGCAAATTTTATAAACAAAAATGATAAAATCAAACTTTTAAAAAATCGATAACACCTTGGATAAATTTCCCAATTCATTTTGAAAAAGTGAGAAATAAATATATCTTTGCACTCGCTTTAACGAAACCTATGGGTTTTATGATATAAGTTCTTTAAAATTAAGGGCTTTTAAAGCATTTAAAAGTAAATATTAAAAAATACAAAAATACGAATTTATGCCTACTATCAATCAACTTGTTCGCAAAGGCAGAAAGCAAATCATTCAGAAAAGTAAATCTCGTGCTTTAGAGTCATGTCCTCAAAAGCGTGGAGTATGTACTCGTGTATATACAACTACACCTAAGAAGCCTAATTCTGCTTTACGTAAAGTTGCTAAAGTTCGATTGACAAATGGTCAAGAGGTGATTGCATATATTCCAGGTGAGGGTCATAATTTACAAGAGCACTCAATTGTATTGATTAGAGGAGGTCGTGTAAAAGATTTACCAGGAGTACGATATACTATTGTACGTGGAGCATTAGATACAGCAGGAGTAACGGATCGATTACAAAGTCGTTCTAAATATGGTACTAAGCGACCTAAGAAATAATTTGAATTATCTAAAGATTTGAATATTAAGTTCTTTTATCTTTATAAAATAAGATATATAATATTCTTCAATCAACAATTTTAAATAAAATGCGTAAAAGAAAGCCAAAATTAAGAGTAATTGCACCAGATCCAAGATATGGAGATCCAATGGTAACTCAATTTGTAAACATGTTAATGTATAGTGGGAAAAAATCTACAGCATTAGCAGTCTTTTATGATGCGATGGATATTATCAAGGAGCGAACTAAAGAAGATGAGCATGGTGTCTGGAAAAAAGCTATCAATAATGCAATGCCACAAGTAGAGGTCAGGAGTAAAAGAATAGGTGGAGCTACTTTTCAAATTCCAACTGAAATTCGTGCTAAACGAAAACTATCAATTGGAGTTAAATGGTTGATTAAGTTTTCAAGAGAGAGAAGTGGTAAAGGATATGCTGAAAAATTAGCAGCTGAGTTGATTGCAGCTAGTAAGAATGAGGGGGCAGCGGTAAAGAGAAAAGAGGACACTCATCGTATGGCTGATGCAAATAGAGCATTTGCTCACTTTAGAGGTAGATAACATCATAACCATAATAAAATCAACAAATTAATTAATCACATTTTATTATCATGGCTAAAGATTTAAAATTAACAAGAAATATTGGGATTGCGGCTCACATTGACGCTGGTAAGACTACCACTACTGAACGTATCCTATATTATACCGGTTTGAGTCACAAAATTGGCGAAGTACACGATGGTGCTGCTACTATGGATTGGATGGAGCAGGAACAAGAACGTGGTATCACTATTACATCTGCTGCAACTAAAACAGAATGGAAGTGGCAAGATGAAAAATATACTGTTAATATTATTGATACTCCAGGACACGTTGACTTTACCGTAGAAGTAGAGCGTTCTTTGAGAGTTTTAGATGGAACAGTTGCTTTGTTTTGTGCAGTTTCTGGGGTTGAGCCTCAATCTGAAACTGTTTGGAGACAAGCTAACAGATATAAAGTGCCTCGTATTGGTTTTGTAAACAAAATGGATAGAACTGGTGCTGATTTCTTGAATGTAGTAAAAGATGTTAGAGATAAATTAGGTGCTAATGCCATTCCTTTACAGTTACCAATTGGTGCTGAGGAATCATTCAGAGGTGTAGTTGATTTATTAACAGGTAAAGCTATCATTTGGAATGAAGATGATATGGGGATGACTTACGAAGAAATTCCAGTTCCTGAAGATATGGTTGATTTAGTAGCTGAGTACAGAGAAAAATTAGTAGAAGCAGTAGCTGAATATGATGAGACTTTAATGGAGAAATTCTTTGAAGATCCAGATTCTATTACCATCGAAGAAATGAGAACAGCAATTCGTCAAGCTACTATAGACATGACGATTACCCCAATGATGTGTGGATCTGCTTTTAAAAATAAAGGAGTTCAAGCAATGTTGGATGCAGTTTGTACTTTCTTACCTTCTCCACTTGATATAGAAGGAATAGAAGGAATAAATCCTGATACTGATGAACCAGAAATTAGAAAACCTAGTATTGATGAACCATTTGCAGCTTTAGCATTTAAAATTGCAACGGATCCATTCGTAGGTCGATTAGCTTTCTTTAGAGTTTATTCTGGCCAATTAGATGCAGGTTCATATGTATTGAATACTCGTTCAGGTAAAAAAGAACGTATTTCAAGAATCTACGAAATGCACTCTAATAAGCAAAATGCTGTTACTGGTGTAGAAGCAGGGGACATTGCAGCAGGTGTAGGATTTAAAGATTTGAGAACAGGAGATACGATTTGTGATGAAAAATTTCCAATTGTATTAGAAAGTATGACTTTTCCTGACCCTGTAATCGGAGTTGCTATAGAACCTAAAACTCAAAAAGATTTAGATAAGTTGGGGATGGCTTTAGCAAAATTAGCTGAAGAGGATCCAACATTTAAAGTAAAATACGACGAAGACACTAACCAGACTGTAATTAGCGGAATGGGAGAGTTGCACTTAGAAATTATCGTTGACCGATTGAAACGAGAATTCAAAGTAGAGTGCAACCAAGGTGAACCTCAAGTAAATTATAAAGAAGCATTAACAGCGGGCACTACCCACCGTGAGCGGTTGAAAAAGCAATCAGGTGGATCTGGACTTTTCGCTGATATGGAATTTGAATTAGGACCTGCAGATGAAGAATTTTTGGAAAGTGAAGATTTCAAAGATGGTAAAGTAAGATTACAGTTTGAATGGGGAATCGTCGGTGGATCTATTGATAAGAATTATCAGAAGCCAATCCGTGATGGTTTCAACTCTATGATGGATAATGGAATTTTAGCTGGATACGGTATTAATGCAATGAAAGTAAGAGTATTTGATGGTTCTATGCATGCAGTGGACTCGAAACCAATTGCATTTGAATTATGTGCTAAAGAAGGATTCAAAGCAGCAGCAGCTAAATGTAAACCTGTTTTGATGGAGCCAATTATGAAATTGGAAGTAACTACTCCAGATGACTATGTTGGTAGTGTAATCGGTGATTTGAATCGTCGAAGAGGATTACCAAAAGGTCAAGAACCTAGAACAGGTGGAGCAGTAGCAATCCAAGCAGATGTACCACTTTCTGAAATGTTTGGTTACGTAACTTCTTTACGTACAATTACATCAGGACGTGCAAGTTCTACAATGGAATTTTCACACTTCGCACCTGCACCAAAAGGTATTTCAGAAGAAATTATCTCCAAATCAAAAGGAGAAATAAAAGCATAATAATATATAAGCCGTGTTACGGTTTCTACAGTAACATGGCTATTTTAATAAAATTAGAATTTAACAATTTAACCATAGAAAAAAGGTTATGAATCAGAAAATCAGAATTAAGCTTCGTTCATATGACCACAATTTAGTGGATAAATCAACGGAGAAAATTGTAAAGACAGTTAAGAACTCTGGAGCTGTCGTTACTGGTCCGATTCCGCTGCCTACTGAAAAGAAGATTTTCACCGTGCTAAGATCTCCGCACGTGAATAAAAAATCTCGAGAACAATTTCAGTTGCGGACTCACAAAAGATTAATTGAAATTTATACTCCAACTCAAAAAACAGTTGATGCACTTTCCAAATTGGAATTGCCTTCAGGTGTAGATATTCAAGTAAAATTGACTTAATAAGTCTTTTTTATTAATCATTTGTAATTTTTTTTGTAAAAAAAGATTCCTGTAAGTAGATCAGGAGTTTCAGTCCAAAACTGGAAGTGTGAAATCGAGTATTTCCCACCTTCCCGTTCCGCCCTACGCGCTGAAGTCCTATTCTCTACATGGATGATTTAAATAATAAACTAGTATGAACGGTTTAATAGGTAAAAAAATCGGAATGACCAGCATTTTTAATGAAGCTGGAAAAAACATTGCTTGTACAGTTATTGAAGCTGGACCTTGTGTAATTACACAAGTTAAAACAGAAGAAACTGACGGGTACGATTCTTTACAATTAGGTTATGGTGAAGCAAGAGAAAAAAATACATCTAACCCAATGATGGGACATTTTTCTATTGCCAATACAACACCTAAGAAGAAGGTTGCTGAATTTAGAAATTTTGATTTGGATGGTTTAGCAGCTCTAACTGATGAGAATGGTGAAGCAGCTAAGGTTGCTGAAAAAAATCTCGGAAGTATATTGTTAGTAAACGAAGTTTTCGTAGAAGGAGACATTGTAAGTGTTATTGGAAAATCAAAAGGTAAAGGTTTTCAAGGTGTTGTAAAACGTCACAACTTTAAAGGTGTAAACGATGCAACTCACGGTCAGCACAACAGACAAAGAGCTCCTGGTTCTATTGGTGCAGCTTCTTATCCTGCGAAAGTATTTAAAGGTATGAGAATGGCTGGAAGAATGGGAGGAGATAGAGTTAAAACTAGAAATCTTGAAGTATTAAAAATATTTCCAGACAAAAATTTAATTCTTATTAAAGGAGCTGTTCCTGGACACAAAGGAGCATTTGTAATTATTGAAAAGTAAATTTTGAATTGGTTTTCTATTCAAATCAATTTTAAAAAAATAGAATAACATTTCAAATTTCAAATTGAAATTTGAGAAACAAACAGTTTCATTATGAAATTAGATGTAGTTAACGCTGAAGGAAAAAGCACAGGAAGATCAGTTGATTTACCTGATGATATTTTTGCTATCGAGCCAAACGATCATGCCATTTATCTTGCTGTAAAACAATATTTGGCACATCAACGTCAAGGAACCCACAAGTCTAAAGAAAGAAATGAGATTAAAGGTTCTACTAAAAAGATTAAACGACAAAAAGGTACAGGTACCGCTCGTGCTGGTGATATCAAAAATCCTATGTTTAGAGGTGGTGGACGTATTTTTGGACCACGTCCAAAAACTTATACTATCAAGTTAAATAAAAAAGTAGCACGTCTTGCACGTAAATCTGCCTTTACAACTAAAGCTCAAACAGGTTCAATAATGGTCATTGAAGACCTTAATTGGGATGCACCTAAAACAAAAAACTATACTAGTGTTATGAGTGGTTTGGAGCTAGATGGTAAAAAGTCATTATTAGTTACTGCTGAGGATAACAAAAATGTTTACTTATCTAGCAGAAATGTTCAGAAAGCTAAAGTGATGAGAGCACAAGATTTAAGTACGTACGATGTAATGAATTCAGGAACTTTAATTATTTCTGAAGGAGCAATCGATAAAATTAAAGCAACTTTTGCAAACTCTTAGTTGGGATCCAATTAATCAATATACCATAAAATGGCAAAGAAAATTTTAATCAAACCAATCATAACAGAAAAGGCTGAGAACCTTTCTGAAAATTTGGGGCAGTTTACTTTCATTGTTGCTAAAAATGCAAACAAAGTAGAAATTAGAAAAGCAATTGAAGCAAAATTTAGTGTGTCTGTGAATTCTGTAAATACACTTAACATGCCTTCAAAAGCAAAAAATAGAAACACTCGTTCTGGAGTTTTAAAAGGTTCCGTTTCTGGGTATAAAAAAGCAATTATTACTCTTTCTGAAGGAGAGACTATTGATTTCTTTGGAGATATTTAATGAGTTGATTGTCTAATCAACATTCAACGAACAATAAAAATTTTAAGAAGATGCCAGTTAAAAAATATAATCCAATTACTCCCGGTCTTCGTCACCGTGTAGGTAATGATTATTCGATTATTACGACTAATAAACCTGAGAAAAGTTTAACCACTTCTATTAAAAGAACTGGTGGACGTAACAGTTCTGGTAAAATGACTATGCGAAACCGTGGAGGTGGGCATAAGCGTCGTTACCGTATCATTGATTTCAAAAGAAATAAAGATGGTATGCCAGCAACAGTTCAGACTATTGAGTACGATCCGAATAGAACTGCATTCATTGCATTAGTTCAATATGAAGATGGAGAGAAAAGATATATTGTAGCTCCAAACGGTTTAGAGGTAGGTGCAAAAATTCTATCTGGAAAAGGTGCGACTCCTGATGTTGGAAATACATTGTTATTAAGTGAAATTCCTTTAGGTTCTTCCATTCATGCAATTGAAATGCAACCTGGTAAAGGAGCAGCTATCGCAAGAAGCGCAGGAACATATGCAACATTGTCTGGACGAGAAGGGAAATATGCAATCATTAAGTTACCTTCAGGTGAAGTAAGAAGAATATTATTGACATGTAGAGCGACAATGGGTATAACTTCTAATCCTGACCACGGCTTACAAGTTTTGGGTAAAGCTGGACGAAAGAGATGGTTAGGACGTCGTCCACGTGTAAGAGGTGTAGCAATGAATCCAGTCGATCACCCGATGGGAGGTGGTGAAGGTAAATCTTCAGGAGGTCACCCACGATCAAGAACAGGTGTAATGGCTAAAGGTCAGAAAACACGTAATCGTAAAAAGCCTTCTGAAAAATTAATTATTTCAAGAAGAAATAAATAATAAGTATTTATAAATAATCAACCATAATAAAATGGCTAGATCACTTAGAAAAGGACCATATGTTTTTCATAAATTATTGGTCAAATTAGCAAAAGCAAAAGACACGAAGAAAAAGACAGTTATTAAAACTTGGTCTCGATCTTCTATGATTATCCCTACAATGGTAGGTGAAACGATTGCTGTACATAATGGCAAAACTTTCGTTCCAGTTTTCGTAACTGAAAATATGGTGGGTCATAAATTAGGTGAATTTTCTCCTACACGTAACTTTAGAGGTCACGGAGGAAAAAGAAAATAATAAACAAAGTAATTTTTTGAATTTTGATTTACTCAAATTTCAATACTTAAAATTAGATTTATAATGGAAGCAGTAGCTAAACTTAAAAATTGTCCGATGTCACCTCGCAAAATGCGATTAGTGGTTGATAACATCCGTGGTAAAGATGTAGAAGATGCTTTGAATATTTTAAAATATACTAAAAAAGAAGCTGCAACTTGGTTAGAAAAAGTAGTAATATCTGCTATTGCTAATTGGGAAAATAAAAACGGTGGGGTAATCGATGCTGATGATCACGGTTTATACATTAAAACAGCTTTTGTAGATGGTGGTACAATGTTAAAACGATTTCGACCAGCTCCTCATGGGCGAGCTCATAGAATTCGTAAGAGAACTAACCACGTAACTATTATTGTTGAAAATCGAATTCCAACAGGAACTGATTCACAAGGATCGACTGCTGGAGACGAAGAAGAATAAAATTTTTATCAAACGATGAATGATAAACATAGACTTATAATCTGTGTAAATAATATTCATCAATAAGTAACTAAAAATGGGTCAAAAGACAAATCCAATTGGTAATCGCTTAGGAATCATCCGAGGATGGGAGTCTAGCTGGTTTGGTGGAAAAAACTTTGGAGACAAAGTAGTTGAGGATGAGAAAATTAGAAACTATCTAAATGCTCGTGTACGTCAGGGTGGTATCGCTCGAATCGTAATTGAGCGTACATTGAAAAGAATTACTGTGACTATTCATACATCTCGTCCAGGAATTGTTATTGGAAAAGGTGGTTCTGAGGTAGATAGAATTAGAGAGGAGTTGAAAAAATTGACTAGTCAAGATGTTCAAATTAATATCATCGAAATTCGTCGACCAGAAATGGACGCAGCAGTAGTTGGGCAAAGTATTGCTAAACAAATTGAAGCAAGAATCAATTACCGTCGTGCTATTAAAATGGCTATTAGTTCTTCGATGAGGGCAGGTGCTCAAGGAATTAAAGTTAGAATTTCAGGACGATTGAATGGTGCAGAGATGGCACGTTCAGAAGAATTTAAACAAGGTCGTACTCCTTTGCATACTTTTCGTGCTGATATAGATTATTCTTTGACTGAGGCACTTACTGTTTATGGTAAGATTGGTGTTAAAGTGTGGTTATGTAAAGGAGAGATTCTTGGAAAGCCTGACTTATCTCCAAATGCTGGAGCTAATAAAGATAAAGGAGATAGAAAAGGAGGAAATAACCGTAGAGGCGGAGGAAGAGACAGAAGAGGTGGTGGAAGAGGAAATAACAACCGTGGAGGCGGTGGTGGCGAACGTGGTGGAAACGATAGAAGAGGCGGCGGCGGAGGTAGATAGAATCTTTGTTATTAAAGGTGGAGATTTTCGGCGCAAAATTTATAAGAATTAGCACCTCTTTTATAAAGAAAATAAAGAAAAAATCTTGTACCTTTGCACAGCTTTTTAAAAAGCAAACCAAAATATTAGGATTTTTGACAATTTATATCACAATTACGTGGTAATTATTTAAAAAAGTACTTACAAATGTTACAACCGAAAAGAACAAAATATAGAAAGCAGCAGAAAGGGCGAAACAGAGGCTTAGCTTATAGAGGTAGTACTATTTCTTTTGGGACTTTTGCTTTAAAATCATTAGAGTTAGGACGTTTAACAAATCGTCAAATAGAATCTGCTCGTATCGCAATGACTCGTCACATGAAAAGAGAGGGTAATGTATGGATTCGTGTTTTTCCTGACAAACCAATTACTTCTAAACCATTAGAAGTACGTATGGGTAAAGGTAAAGGAGCTTTGGATCATTATGTCGCTCAAATTCAACCAGGACGTATCATGTTTGAATTAGATGGTGTAACTGAGGAAACAGCTCACGAAGCATTAAGATTAGCAGCTCAAAAATTACCAGTATTAACTAAAATTATAAAACGTAGAGATTACGTTGGATAGAATTTTAAAAAAGTCATAAAATGGCAACTAAAAAATATCAAGAACTTCAGGACAGCACAGATAACGACATCAAAGAGATGTTAGTTGAAACTGAAGCAGCTTATCAAAAATTAACATTTGATCATGCTATTAGAGGATTAGATAATCCTTTAGAATTAAGAGATTTGCGAAGAGATGTTGCTCGGTTAAAAACTGAGATTAGAAGAAGAGAAATAGCTGCAATCTCTCCTGAAGATTTAGCAAAACGATCAAAAATTGTAGCAAGAAGAAAGCGTAATAAATAATAATCATGACTGAAGTAAAAAAATCATTTAAAAAGACGCGAGTAGGTGTAGTTGCCAGTAATAAAATGGATAAGACTATTACCGTAACTGTAGAGCGTCGATTACGTCACCCGATTTATGGAAAATTTGTAAAAAAATCCAAAAAATTCATGGCGCATGACGAAAAGAATGACTGCAACATCGGAGATACAGTAAAGATTATGGAATCTAGACCGTTGAGTGCTAACAAACGATGGAGATTAGTTGAGGTTATAGAAAGAGCTAAGTAACTCTGGATTCAAAACCAGAACACTATACTTATAAAAAAATGGTTCGTTGGTACTTGTACATAACCTTCTTTCCATTTTTCAAATATTAACTTAAGTACTACTTAAGGAAAGAATTCTAAATAAAAAGAAAATGATTCAGCAAGAGTCCAGATTAAAAGTAGCAGACAATAGTGGCGCAAAAGAAGTTTTGTGTATCCGTGTATTAGGTGGCTCAGGTCGTCGATATGCATCTATAGGAGATACTATAGTAGTTACTGTTAAGGAAGCATCTCCTGGAGGTGTAAAAAAAGGTACAGTTTCAAAAGCTGTAATAGTACGTACCAAAAAGGAAATTAGACGTAAAGATGGATCTTACATTCGATTCGATGACAATGCAGTAGTATTGTTGAATCCAAGTGATGAACCTAGAGGTACTCGTATTTTCGGACCTGTTGCTAGAGAATTACGTGATAAGGATTATATGAGAATTATTTCATTGGCTCCTGAAGTATTATAAAATCAGAATTTAAAATTAGCTATAACAATGGCAAAGACAAATCAAAAGCGTTTCGCTCCGAAAGTACATATTAAGAAAGGAGATCGAGTATTGGTTATCGCTGGAAAGGATAAAGGTAAAGAGGCTGAAGTAATGGAGGTAATTCCAAAGAAATACCGTGCTGTGATTGACGGATTAAATATAGCAAGAAAACATACCAAACCTACACATGATAATCCAGGTGGAATTTTGGATGTTTCAATGCCAATTCACATTTCCAATCTAATGTTGATTGATCCTAAAACAGGTGATGCAACAAGAGTAGGAAGAAAAGAAGTGGATGGAAAATTAGTAAGATATTCTAAAAAAACTGGAGACATAATTTCTTAGATTTTTCTAAGAACCAAATATATTCATAATGAGTTACAGTCCAAGACTTAAAGACAAATATCGCGCAGAAATCGTACCTGCATTAATGGAAAAATTCCAATACAGTACAATTATGCAAGTTCCCAAAATAGTGAAAGTTTGCCTAAACCAAGGTATAGGTGCAGCTATTGCTGACAAAAAAGTAGCAGATAATGCTATAGGTGAAATGACATTAATTGCAGGACAAAAAGCTGTTCCTACTAAAGCTAGGAAATCCATATCTAACTTTAAGTTGAGAGACGGAATGGTGATTGGTTCTAGAGTTACACTTAGGAATGATCAGATGTTTGAATTTCTAGATCGTTTGATTACAGTTGCACTTCCTCGTGTTCGTGACTTTAGAGGTATCAATGATAAGAGCTTTGATGGAAGAGGTAATTATACAATGGGAATTACTGAGCAAATCATCTTTCCAGAAATAGAATTGGATAAGGTAAGTAAAATTACTGGAATGGATATAACTATCGTAACTACAGCTAATACTGATGCAGAAGCATTAGAGTTGTTAAAGTTGGTAGGGATGCCTTTCAAGAATCAAAGAAATTAATCCATAAACCTTAGGGTTTATAAAAAATTATATAAAATGGCTAAAAAATCCGTAATAGCAAGAGAAAGAAAGAGAGAGAGAATGGTGGCTAAGTATGCAGAATTACGTGCTCAATTGAAGAAAGAAGGAAAATGGGAGGAGTTAGACAAATTGCCACGAAATGGTGCAAAAGTAAGATTGCATAACCGGTGTAAATTAACTGGTCGTCCGAAAGGATACATGCGAATGTTTGGAATTAATCGTGTAACCTTTAGAAAAATGGCACTTGAAGGAAAAATCCCTGGTGTTACTAAAGCGAGTTGGTAAAAAATATCTTTTAAATATCTATATACATGGCTGTAACAGATCCAATAGCAGATTACTTAACCCGAATCCGAAATGCTCAGCAAGCAGGACATAGGGTAGTAGAAATCCCTTCTTCAAAGATGAAGAAGAGTATTACTGAGATTCTCTATGACCAAGGATTTATCCTTAAGTACAAATTTGATGATAATGCGGGAAAGCAAGGAATCATTAGTATTGCATTAAAATACGATCCGATTTCTAAAATTCCTGTTATTCGAAAATTAGGAAGAATTAGTAAATCAGGATTGCGTCAGTATGCAAAAGCAACTGAAGTACCTAGAATTATTAATGGTTTAGGAATTGCAATCATTTCTACTTCTAAAGGAGTAATGACTAATAAGAAAGCATCGAAAGAGAATGTAGGAGGTGAATTAATTTGCTACGTTTACTAAATTAAGAATTTAAAAACATTAAGTAATGTCTAGAATAGGAAAAGCACCAATATCACTTCCAGATAAAGTAGAGGTTTCTGTAAGTCAAGGTAACTTGGTAACTGTAAAGGGACCAAAAAGTACTTTAGTGCAACAAATCGATCCTGATTTAACATTAAGTGTTGAAGATGGAACATTAACTCTTGCTCGGCCCACAGATCAAAAACGTCACAGAGCTGTTCATGGTCTTTATAGATCATTGATTGCTAATATGATTCAAGGAGTTTCAGAAGGCTTCAAGAAAGAATTAGAATTGATAGGTGTAGGTTATCGTGCAGAAAATCAAGGTCAATTATTAACATTGAGTTTAGGATATTCTCACCCTGTTATGTTTGCCATTCCTGATGAAGTTAAATTAGAAACTGTTGCTGAAAAAGGAAAACCACCTACAATTATTTTGGAAAGTGCTGATAAACAGTTACTTGGACAAATTGCAGCTAAAATCCGTAAATTCAGAAAACCAGAACCTTATAAAGGAAAAGGTATTCGATTTAAAGGAGAAGAAATTAGAAGAAAAGCAGGTAAAACTGCAGCTAAATAAAACCGAATCTTCGGTAAGAAAATTCTTTTCATGGCAGACGTATTTTATTTTATGTACCATGATTAAAATTAAATTTTCAATAAAATGGGACTTAATAAAGAACAGAAAAGAAAAAGAATTCACCAAAGAATTCGTAAAAAACTAAAAGGTACTGCAGATAAACCAAGATTAGCAGTATACAGAAGTAACAAGCAAATTTATGCGCAGCTAATTGATGATGTAAAAGGACATACAATAGCTTCAGCATCTTCAACTGAAGCAGGTGCTAATGGTGCAAAGATTGAGCAGGCGAAAATGGTTGGAAAATTAATTGCTGATAAAGCTGCTTCTGCTAATATCTCTTCTGTAGTTTTTGATAGAGGAGGTTACTTATATCACGGTCGAGTAAAAGCTATAGCAGATAGTGCTCGTGAAGCTGGTTTAAAATTTTAAAAAAATAATCAATGGATTTGATTTTATTCAAAATCTAAATCCAAAATCATTTATATAATGGCAAGAAATAACGACAGAAAGAACAGAAACGATAAAAATGTTCGACCTGAATCAGAGTTAAAAGAAAAGCTAGTTAATCTTAACCGTGTAGCTAAAGTTACTAAAGGTGGTCGGACTTTCAGTTTCGCTGCTATTGTAGTAGTAGGTGATGGTAAAGGTAAAGTAGGACATGGTCTTGGTAAAGCCAGAGATGTTGCTGAATCTATTGCTAAAGCAGTAGATGATGCTAAAAAGAACTTAATTAAAGTGCCTATTTACAAAGGTACTATTCCACATGCACAGAAAGGAAAGTATGGAGCAGGCAAGGTATTAATCAAACCAGCTGCAGATGGAACAGGAGTAATAGCAGGTGGTGCGATGCGTGCAGTATTAGAAGCAGCAGGAGTTCAGAACGTATTAGCAAAATCTCAAGGTTCTTCAAATCCTCATAACGTAGTGAAAGCTACTATCGATGCATTAGCTAAATTAAGAAGTCCTATGACTGTAGCTAAGACTCGTAATATTAGCATGGAAAAATTATTTAACGGGTAAATTAGTAGTAGTAGTAATTTCTAATACTTAATTAATTTAACGAATCAACCATAGAAAATGGCAAAGATTAAAGTTACTCAAGTGAAAAGTACGATTGATCGGTCAAAGCGACAAAAAGCAACAATTCAAGCTTTAGGTCTTCGTAGAATCAACCATTCAGTAGTTCATGAGGGAACACCTCAGATTTTAGGAATGGTTGCGAAAGTAAACCATTTGATAAAAGTGGAACAATTATAATTTAAAAAACGTATTTAGTTTTTATAAAGATAATAATCATGGAATTACATAACCTCAAACCCGCTGCAGGTTCAGTAAAAAAAAGAAAGAGAATAGCAAGAGGACCTGGTTCAGGTCATGGTGGTACGAGTACTAGAGGACACAAAGGAGCTAAGTCTCGTTCAGGTTACAAACGTAAACGTAACTTTGAAGGTGGACAAATGCCTCTACAAATGCGTGTTCCTAAACGAGGATTTAAAAATCCTAATCGTGTAGAATTCGTTCCGATTAACTTGAGCAGATTACAAGCTATCTCTGAGAAATTTAATTTGAAGGATATTAGTATGGAAACATTAGTTGCTTCTGGTATCGTGAGAAAAAATGACAAAGTTAAAGTTTTAGGCAGGGGGGAATTGAAAGCTAGTCTTTCTGTAAATGTACATGCCATATCTGACAATGCTAAATCAGCAATTGAAGGTGCAGGCGGAAGTGTTAATCTTGTTTAAACTTATTTCATGAAAAAATTAATCACCACGTTACAAAACATTTGGAAAATTAAAGAATTAAGGGAGCGTATCTTGTTCACCTTATTTATTTTAGCTGTTTATCGATTCGGTTGCTTCGTAGTTTTACCGGGTGTTGATGCAGGTAAATTAGCTGCAGCCACAGCGTCAAGCGGCGGCGGACTTTTAGACTTAATCAATGCATTCTCAGGAGGAGCCTTTTTAGGAGCTGCTGTTTTTGCACTTGGAATCATGCCTTACATTACAGCTTCAATTATTATTCAGTTATTAGGTTTCGCTGTTCCTTATTTTCAAAGACTACAGCAAAGAGAAGGAGAATCTGGAAGAAAGAAGATAACACAAATCACGAGATGGTTAACAGTTGCGATTTGTTTAGTTCAAGGAAGTGGGTATCTCTCTTATCTAGATGCACAAGGAGCAATTGCTGCAGGAATGCAAAATCAAAAGACGTTATTTTATTTTGCCAACTTAATCATATTATGTACAGGTACTGTGTTTGCAATGTGGTTAGGTGAAAAAATCACTGATAAAGGAATTGGAAATGGTATCTCACTTTTGATTACTATTGGAATTATAGCTACTCTTCCAGGAGCTTTAGCTTTTGAAATTACAAGTCAATTTGAGAAGAATCAAATCGTGATGTTGATTTTAGAATTTGCAGCGTTATTTGCAGTAGTTGTAGCTACGGTATTAATAGTACAAGGTGTTCGAAGAATCCCAATACAATTTGCAAAACGAATGGTTGGAAGAAGTTCTAATGCAATGCCAGCAACTGGAAATAGAGATTATATTCCATTAAAAGTAAATGCTGCAGGTGTAATGCCTATCATTTTTGCACAAGCATTAATGTTCTTACCAGCAGCTGTTGGAAACTATGCCTCACCTGAAGGTGGTGGTTCAAGTTTCTTAAGTAGTTTATCTGATTTTACTTCTTGGCAATACAATATTATATATTTCTTATTGGTAGTGATATTTACTTATGTCTATACAGCATTATTAGTAAATCCTACTCAATATGCTGAGTATTTGAAAAGACAAAATGCATTTATCCCAGGTATTAAGCCAGGAAAAAATACTGCTGATTTTATAGATTCTACAACTTCTAGAATTACGTTACCAGGTTCTATTTTCTTAGGGTTGATTTCTATACTTCCTGCTTTTGCAGTAAATCTATTAGGAATCAATATTGGATTTGCAATGTTCTTCGGAGGTACTTCATTACTTATTTTAGTAGCCGTAGTATTGGATACTTTACAACAGATTGATAGTCACTTACTAATGAGAAAGTATGATGGATTAGTAAAATCTGGAAGAGGCAAAGGAAGTAGAATACAAGGTATTGGTGCAAGTATGTAATTTTTGATGTAAGATTTGAGAGCCATTAGTTTTTATATTTTGAATTTTAAATAGTAAATGAATCAATCTTACATTTTGAAAAAAAAGCCAATATATAAAACTGATGAAGAGGTAGAGTTAATTAGACAAAGTTGTCTATTGGTAAGTAAAGCATTATCTCATGTTGCTAGTGTCATTAGACCAGGAGTAACAGGAGCTAAAATAGACCGAGAAGCAGAAGAGCTTATTCGTGACCACGGAGCGATACCAGGATTTAAAGGATTGTACGGTTTTCCAGCAACATTATGTATTTCTATCAATGAAGGAGTTGTACATGGAGTACCTTCTACTTATGAGTTTCAAGATGGAGATATAGTTTCAGTAGATTGTGGTTCTTATATGAATGAATTTTATGGAGATGCAGCTTATACTTTTGCATTAGGTGACGTCAACGAAGAAACAATGGAATTACTTCGAGTTACTAAAACGGCATTATACAAAGGTATCGAAAATGCAGTAGTAGGAAAGCGAGTAGGAGACATAAGTTACGCTATTCAAGATTATTGTGAAAGAGAAAATAGATATGGCGTAGTAAGAGAATTGGTAGGACATGGTGTAGGTAAAAAATTACATGAAGCACCTGAAGTTCCAAATTTTGGAAAGAGAGGTCGAGGACCAGTTTTAAAAAATGGCTTAGTCATAGCCATTGAGCCAATGGTGAATTTAGGAAACAAAGAAGTAAGGCAATCGAATGATGGACATACGATTATTTCCAAAGACAAAACACCTTCAGCACATTATGAACATACTGTTGCTGTAAGAAAAGGAAAAGCAGATATTTTATCGAATCATACACAGGTAGAAGAGAACATTAAAAATAACGCAAATGTTAAGGAAGTTTCGATAAAAAATTAGATATTTGCATTTCGAAATTTAAAATATGGCTAAACAAGAGTTAATTAAGCAAGATGGTATTATAGAAGAAGCATTGTCAAACGCAATGTTTCGGGTTCGTTTGGAGAACGATCACCAAATTGTAGCTACTATATCAGGTAAAATGAGAATGAATTATATTCGAATTTTACCAGGTGATAAAGTTGCAGTCGAAATGTCTCCTTATGATTTATCTAGAGGTAGAATTACTTACAGATACAAATAGAATATCATCACTTTTAATATTTAATACTTGTTATACGAGTATTAATTCAAAATCAATAATTATGAAAGTAAGAGCTTCTATCAAAAAACGATCTGCTGATTGCAAAATCGTTAGAAGGAAAGGAAAATTATACGTAATCAATAAAAAGAATCCTAGATTTAAACAACGTCAAGGATAATTTTAGTAAATAACCAGACTCATAACTAAATTAATATGGCTCGTATAGCAGGTAATGATTTACCACGTAATAAAAGAGGAATTATCGGATTGACCTATGTATATGGAATAGGCTCAACCAAAGCAAAGGAAATTTTGGATAGAGTAGGTGTTAGTGAACATACTAAAATTGGAGATTGGAATGATGATAACATCCGTGAAATTTCTAAGCTAATCCAAGATGAATATAAAGTAGAAGGACAGTTAAGAGGAGAAGTTCAGACTAATATCAAGCGTTTAATGGATATTGGATGTTACAGAGGATTACGTCACCGTAAAGGTCTTCCTTTAAGAGGGCAACGTACTCAGACAAATGCTCGAACTAGAAAAGGTAAAAAGAAGACTGTTGCAGGTAAGAAAAAAGTAACTAAATAATATTTTGTTAAATGGTTTATTAGTTGACTGGTTATTCAGTTTAAATAAAATAACTAATCAACTCATTTACTAATCAACTCATAACTTGAAATGGCAAAAGGTAAAACTAGTAAAAAAAGAAAAGTAAAAGTTGAAGCTGAAGGTGAAGTACACATTCAGGCTACATTCAACAATATTATTATTTCTCTTACTAATAAAGCAGGACAGGTAATCTCATGGGGTTCAGCAGGTAAAGCAGGATTCAGAGGTTCTAAGAAAAATACTCCATACGCTGCACAGGTTGCAGCTACTGATGCAGCTAAAGTAGCATACGAAGCAGGAATGAGAACTGCTATCGTTTATGTTAAAGGACCTGGTTCAGGAAGAGAATCTGCAATTAGAGCAGTTGACAATTCAGGAATTAAAATATCTAAAATTAAAGATATTACTCCAATTCCACATAATGGTTGTCGTCCTCCAAAACGTAGAAGAGTTTAATTCCTAATTTTTAGGAAATCCATTGAAAATCATAATCAAGAAATAAAAATGGCAAGATATACTGGACCAAAGTCAAAAAAAGCAAGAGCGTTAGGTGAACCTATATTTGGTTTTGATAAAGCTTTTGAAAAAAAGAAATACCCACCAGGTCAGCATGGTAACTCTCGTAGAAGAGGCCAAAAGTCAGATTATTCTAATCAGTTGAAAGAAAAGCAGAAAGCTAAATACACTTATGGTTTACTGGAGCGTCAGTTCCGTAATTTGTTTGAAAAAGCAAATCGTAAGAAAGGTGTTACTGGTGAAGTTTTACTTCAGTTTTTAGAAGCACGTTTAGATAATACTGTATACAGATTAGGAATGGCTCCTACTCGTAGAGCTGCAAGACAGTTAGTATCTCATAAGCATATTGTTGTGAATGGTATTCTAAATAATATTCCTTCTACTCAATTACGTCCAGGTGATGTAGTAACAGTTAGAGGGAAATCTCAAGGAATGCTAGTTGTAAATGACAGTATTGCTGCTAATAAATCAGATGCTAAGAAGTTTGGTTGGTTAGAATTTACTCCTTCAAAAATGGAAGGAAAATTCTTAGAATATCCTGAACGAGTAAATATTCCTGAGAATATCAACGAACAATTAATCGTTGAACTTTATTCTAAATAATTATCATCGCCAACAATTGTTCAATACAATTGTTGGCAATGCTATATACACTTACTACCGAGAACAATACTACTACACTTAGATTTTAATTATAATAGATTTACTTCTAGTATATTTCAAAATCAAATTACAATTCATTTTTTCTTCAAAAAATACCTCCAATTAATATGAGCATTTTAAATTTCCAGAAGCCTGATAAGATTTTGATGCAAAAAGCTACCGACTTCGAAGGTACTTTTGAATTCAAACCTCTAGAACCAGGATTCGGACAAACAGTAGGGAACTCATTAAGAAGAGTATTACTTTCCTCTTTGGAAGGTTTTGCTATTTCTGCTGTACGTATAGCAGGTGTAGAACATGAATTTGGTACCATTCGAGGAGTGGTAGAAGATGTTGTTGACATCATTTTGAATTTAAAACAAATCAGAATTAAGCAATTGATTGCTGATGAAGATATTTCAACTGAAAAGATTTACCTAACAATTAGTGGTAAAGAAGAGTTTAAAGCTGGAGATATTGAAGAGCACACTAATGTATTTAAAATAATGAATCCTGAGTTGTTGATTTGTACAATGGAACCTTTTGTAAATCTTGAGATGGAGCTAACTATCACTAAAGGTCGTGGTTATGTTCCTGCAGAGGAAAACTTACCAAAGGATGCTGCGATTGGTGTAATTCCAATTGATGCTATTTATACTCCTATTAAAAATGTAGCTTACAAAGTATCTAATACTCGTGTAGCTCAAAGAACGGATTATGAAAAATTAACTATTGATGTAAAAACTGACGGAACTATACACCCGGAAGATGCTATCAAAGAAGCTTCAAGAATCTTAATCCAACACTTGATGTTGATTACTGATGAAAATATCACTTTCGAAGATGGTGGTAGTCGTGAAGATAATATCGTTGATGAGCATATCTTACACATGCGTAAGTTGTTAAAAACTTCATTAGAGGATTTAGATCTTTCAGTTCGTGCATATAACTGTTTGAAAGCTGCGAAAATCAATTCACTAGCTGAAATGGTAAAGTATGATACTCACGAGTTATTGAAGTTTAGAAACTTTGGTAAAAAATCTTTAGTAGAGATTGAAGAATTACTCCAAGAAAAAGGATTAACCTTTGGAATGGATTTATCAAAATATAAATTAGACGAAGAATAGTCATTACTATTTATTAGTCAACTTAAACAATTGCAGTAACTGATGCATCTTTTGATTCCGGTGCTGCGAAGATCATTATTTAATAAAAAATTAAACCAGTCAAAAAATGAGACACGGAAAGAAGTTCAACCACTTAGGTAGAAAAAAAGGACATAGAAAAGCATTACTTAAAAACTTATCTAATGCATTGATTGAGCACAAAAGAATCAACACGACTCTTGCAAAAGCTAAGGCGTTGAGACTTCATTTAGAACCACTAGTTACTAAGGCAAAAACTAATACAACTCACTCTCGACGTGTAGTTTTTAGTTACTTACAAAACAAAGAAACAGTAACTGAGTTATTTGGAAATGTTGCTACAACTATTGGTGACCGTCCAGGTGGTTATTTACGAATCATTAAAACTGGTTTTAGAAAAGGTGATGCTGCTGAAATGGCAATGATTGAATTTGTTGATTTTAACACAGTTTATACAAATGATAAAACTTCTAGTGGAACAGGGAAGAAGAAAACTCGTAGAAGAGGTAAGGGAAAAGGTAAAGTAGGAAGTACTGCTGCTACAACAGCAACTGCAGCTGTAGTTGCTGATGAAGTTATAGAGAATACTCAAGTAGCTCAAGGAGATGACCCTGAGTTTGATGCTTTAATGAATGATACTGTTGAAGAATCTGGTAGAGTAGTGAATGAAGTTGCTGAGAACGATGCTCCAACAATTAATGAAGAAGAATAATCTTTTTTAATTACATTATAGTTTTATAAAAAAGGCTGTTCAACTTCTATACTGAACAGCCTTTTTTTTGGAAAATAACCTAAAAGCTGAGTATTTTAAGTGGTTAGACAAAAGAAATCGTGTATTTTTAAGGATAAAGATTTTTTTGATAATTTTCTTTAAAAAATCATTGCATACCTGCGGTATGGTATTATTTTTTAAAGGAAAACCTGCCTGCCTGCCTGCCTGCAGGTAGGTAGCGGAAAAAGATATTCTTATAAAATTCGGTTACTATTGTCTAACTACTTAAGTAGTTAGACAAATTCGATTGTTATTTTAGTAAAATTAAACTAATAATAGATTTAACAAATTATAATATAATTTTAACATGAAACAAGTACCTGCAGTTTTATTACTCGAAGATGGAACAGTTTATCACGGAAAGTCAGCTGGTAAAATAGGAATGACTACTGGCGAGATTTGCTTCAACACTGGTATGACTGGTTATCAAGAAGTTTTTACAGATCCATCATACTTTGGACAATTATTAGTAGCGACCAATGCCCACATTGGTAACTATGGAACTAAGAATAGTGACACAGAATCTGAGTCAATCAAGATTTCTGGTTTGATTTGTAAAAACTTTACATCAGAATATTCTAGAAAAGTAGCGGATGAATCTATCCAAGAATATTTTGAAAGAGAAAATCTAGTCGGTATCTCTGATGTTGATACTCGTGCAATTGTTAGACATATTCGAGAGAAAGGGGCAATGAATGGAATTATATCTTCCGAGAGCCTCGACTTAGAAGAACTTAGAGCTTTATTAGAAGAAGCTCCCAATATGGAAGGATTAGAGTTAGCAAGTAAGGTGACTACTGACAAACCATATTTCTATGGAGATCCTACTGCGAAATTTAAAGTAGCTGTAATGGATTTCGGTACTAAAATGAATATCCTTAGAAATTTCACTAAACGAAATTGCTACCTTCAAGTATTTCCTGCTAAGACTCCTGCGTCAGAAGTAATTGCTTGGAACCCTGATGGATATTTCTTATCAAATGGACCAGGTGACCCAGGAGCAATGGATTATGCAGTAGCTACTGCAAAAGAACTTTTGACTGAAGATAAACCTCTTTTTGGGATTTGTTTAGGACACCAAATATTAGCTTTAGCTGCAGATATTCCTACGTACAAAATGCACCACGGTCATCGTGGTATCAATCATCCTGTTAAAAATTTGATGACAGGTAAATGCGAAATCACAAGCCAGAATCATGGATTTGGTGTAAGCCCAGATGCAATAAGAGCTAGTGATAAAGTTGAGATTACACACGTTAATCTGAATGATGAGACTATCGAAGGAATCAAAATAAAAGAGAAAAAAGCTTTCTCTGTTCAGTATCACCCTGAGGCTGCTCCAGGCCCTCATGATGCTAGATATCTTTTCGATCAATACCTAGAGATGTTAGAAGAGAATGTAAAAGCAGAATTAGCAAAATAAATTTAAGCAATTAATTAGCGGAAATTTATTTTTAAAAAATAAATAAGAATCATCCCAAATTTTCTAATTAGAAAATC
>JALZVK010000070.1 GCA_023301005.1 Saprospiraceae bacterium
CACTTTTCTTGATCTACTTGGAATATGAGACCATAAGCCCTTTGAATGCGTTGGAACGAATGAAGAATCGGTATATGCTTTGTATCAATATTTTGAAAAGAACACAAAACAAGGTCGTTTATATTGAATTTTTGAAGAAAAAATATTGAGTAAAATGTCAGAATCAGATATGTTTGAACTCTGAGAAAAACTGACACAAATATATAATGAGGATAATATTCCTATAAAAGTAAAAACAGATGTATTATTTTTGAAATAATTTATTAGAATTTTAGTTTCTAAACTCTGTTTTTCATATATTGAATAGCATAAAAGAAAAAACACGAAAAAAACTTTAAAAAAAAGCAAAACACTTTAGTATGACAATATATAGTCCTAAAGTGTTTTTATGTTTCCAAGAAATAAGAAAAAAAAATCTCAACTCGATAACTTTTTAAATATTTTTGATAGATTTCCAAGAGAATATTTTGTGTTCTGATTTTTTGTATTGTTTATTTTTTCAATAGTTACGAAAACTTTTTCATATACTGTTGTAAATAAAGATTTCTACAGTGATCTTGCAAATAAGCAACAGCTGTGAGAGATCGACACTCCTGTGAGTAGAGGAAATATTTATTTTGCAGATGGAAAAAGTTTAATGGCAACTTCTGTAAGTTTGAATGATTTATCAATTGATCCTACAATGCCAGGAAATAAAGCAAGACTTTGATTGTTCCTAACGGATGTTGTATATAAAGAGTTATGCTTTCAAAAAAGCGAACAAACTTGTTACGATAACCTTAGAAGGTACCTCAAAGTATTGAACATAGACGATTTTGAGATGAGTGAAGAATATCTCAAGAAAACAATAAGCGATAACTTAGAAACAAAAATACTCAAAGAAAATGTAACCAGTGTTCTTTTAAAAGAAAAACTTACAGAAAAAGAACAATCAGATTTGAAAAAAGCAGACTTCCCATGAGTATATGTAAACTCATGAGGGGCGCTTTATGTAAATCCTCAAGAAATTAATGATAAAGAATCTCTAGCTGAAAACCTTCGTGTTATAATTTGATGAGATCCAGAAGTGCTTGCAAACTCTCTTCGTCAAAGAAAAGTAAGGTATCAACCAATCATAAAAAAACTTTCTATATTGACCTATGAAAGTATTAAAAAAAGTATAGAAGAAGAGCGTGATGCTATAAGAATCTGAACTCTGAGAGAAGAAGATCAAACATACAAATTTATTATTCTAGAACCTCATGCTGATAGATTCTATCCAGAGAAAAAGTTAGGTTCTCAAATAGTTGGTTTTTTAGATAATAAGTTGAACGGTCACTACGGAATTGAGTGATATCATAATAGTATTTTAAAATGATCATCTGGAAAAACAACGACTATTCGTGATTCACGTGGAAGACCTATTGACCCATTTTCTATTTCAGTTGAAAATGCGATAGAAGGATGAGCCGAAATTGAAACAACAATTGATAGAAGTATTCAAAAAAACATGGAGCAAATTATTGCTTCATGAGTAAAAAAATACAACGCAAATAAATGAACGATAGTAGTCATGGATCCTGAAACAGGAAATATTTTGTCTATGGCAAATTACCCAACTTATGACGCCAATATTCCAGGAGCAGTATATGAAATCGAAAAAATACCACCTACAAGATATAGAGATCCTTACCTTTCACTTCTTTGAAAAACAGTACTTATAGAAGATTCTGTTGAGTGAGAAGACTTCGTATATGACGGAGAAATTATTAAACTCAAACCAGCAGCTAGAGAACAACTCAATAATACAGCTTTACAAAAATATATTTACAAAAATGATTTTGGAGCATGAGTGTATCAAAATGATGCAGTTTCAAGCTTGTACGAACCATGAAGTATTATGAAGGCAATTACTGTTGCTGTATGAATAGATGCTTGAGAAATAGAAAAAAATGAGTTTTATAATGATAGTGGAAAGGTAGAAATCGATCAGTTTACTATTACAAATGTATCTAGTGCGTGTTATGGATATAAAACATTTGCAAATGCACTCTCATGGTCGTGTAATGTATGAATGGTACGTATTGTAGAGAGAGTTTGAAAGGCTCTTTTATATAATTATTTTAAAGAATTTGGTTTTTGAGATAAAACAGGAATAGCGCTTGACTGAGAAATTAGCTGAAAAATAGAAGAGTATCAAAAATGGTCGAGGGCGAAACTATTTACAGCATCGTATGGATTGTGAGTGAGTGTGACTCCTTTGCAAATGGCTACAGCTTATAGTGTTCTTGCGAATGGTGGAATTTATTTAGAGCCAAATATTGTGAAAAAACTTACCTTTCCAGATGGGAGAATTATCGAAACCAAACCCCAAGAAGTACGTAGAGTGATATGAGAAAATACCAGTAAAATAATCACTTCAATGCTTGTTGATTGAGTAAATACTGCTGCAGCTAAAAATGGATATGTTCCATGATATGCAACTGCAGGGAAAACTTGAACAGCTCAAATTCCTTACAAAGGTATATATGAAAAATGAGCATGAGCTACAAATGCCTCATTTGCCGGATATGGTCCAGCTGAAGATCCTAAGTTCGTAATTATCGTAAAACTAGAACGTCCAAGAGCAAATCAATACGGATGACAAACCTCAGCCTATGTATTCTCTGAAGCAGCCGAGTACCTATACGATCATTTCAGTATCCCAAAGAAGAAATAATTTTTGCATTTTCCTAAGTCCTCGCTAGAATAACAAGGACTTATTTTTTTTAAGAATTATACAATGGCACAATACGATAATACGAACAAGGGAGCACTTTGGAAAAAGACTGCAAAATCTGGACTCGAATATATTTCTGGAAAGGTAAATGTAGAGGGGACTGACTATAATATTTCTATGTTTACAAATGACAAACAAGGGAACGAAGCAAGACCAGATTTTAACATAGTTATGGAACCAACTGATGGTCCAAATAGTTATAACGCAAATAATAATGCTCCTGCTCAAAACGATAACTCAGGAGGAGGAAAAGACGAACTATCAATCGAAGATTTACCATTCTAAATAACAACTATGGATTTTAAACAAGTAGTAGAAAAGGCAAAAACCGTTGCTACAGATCTACAAAAAAAAGCAATAGATTTCAAAAAATCTGATACCTATAAAAATGGTATTTCTATAGCTAAAGAAAGCTGGGAAAAAATAAAAAACAAGAGAATCAAAATAGAGGACAAAGAAGAATTTACAAAGAAATAAAAATGTTTTTATGAACACTCCAAATAATGATTTTGATAATACAAGAGAGTTTTTATTAAACGAACAAAATGATTTCTTGAATAGTTTAAAAGAGATGGTTTGAGAGCAAAATTTTGAGACTTTTAAATCAAATAATTTATATTTTTTTGATTTACTCTATACTTATAAACCTAAAGTTTTTGAAATAGAAAGTTTTTTAAGTAAACATTCATATAATTTACTGAAAAATTGCGACTCATCAAATGCTAAAAAATTTGTTGAAGAAAATATAGATGATATTCGTAAGGGAGTTATTGTGTTTTCTGTTTTAAATTGAACGAATAGAATGATATTTGCTTCAAAGGAATCCCCTATTAGTAGAGCTATGAAAACTGTAAAAGAATTTTTAGATAAAATTTGAGATTGAGAACCCATAAGTGAAAAATAAAAAAAATCAGAAACTTCGTTTCTGATTTTTTTATTAACTTGCTAATTTGAAAACTAAAATAAGACCATATATATTATATGATCTTATTTTTTATTACTGAAATGGTGCGGAGAGAGGGACTTGAACCCTCACGCATATAATATGCACACGCCCCTCAAGCGTGCGTGTCTACCAATTCCACCACCCCCGCG
>JALZVK010000071.1 GCA_023301005.1 Saprospiraceae bacterium
ACATTATCCACACCGGGAAGTGTCTCTCTTCTCAAATCCCAATTCGTTCGATTCAATCCACCTTTACTCGGAATCACTTGTGGCGGTGGTGGACCTCCTTCCCATGATTTAAAATTCTTATCTTTTTTATTTGTCATCGTCCGAATGATATTTCCATCGGTATCAAAAATTTCCATTTTCAAATTATTACTATCTACCCAATTGTGCGGTAAGTAATAATCAAATGTAACTCCCGCCAAAGGATTCTCTCCTAAGTTAGGACGACTTCCTGAACTGATCGTAAACTTCACAGTAGGAGTCGGCCGTATCACTCTTACCATTGTCGAATCTGTTTTACCTTTGGTTTGTTGCAAACTACTCACATCATCCAATATCCAAAATGCTCGCCCTGAAGTCGCTGCAACTAAGTCGTTATTTTTTACTAACAAATCTGTAATCGGACACATCGGTAAATTCGATTGAAAGGGCGACCAATTATTTCCACTATCAAAACTAATATACAAACCTCGTTCTGTCCCTGCGTATAACAATTCTTTTACGTAAGGGTCTTGTCGCACTACTCTCACAAAATTATCAGCAGGTATTCCATTCACAATTTTACTCCAAGTCTTACCGTAATTATTTGTTTTATAAATTATCGGAGTGTCATCATTCCATTTATATCGAGTAACTGCGATGTATGCCGTCCCCTTATCAGTCGGTGAAATATCAATCGCATTTATCAATGATTCATCCAAACCTTTTGGAGTAACATTGCTCCAAGTTTTTCCTTCGTCCATAGTTACATGTACGAGTCCATCATCAGTACCTACCCAAATTTCTCCCTCGTCATGAGGCGAACATGCGATATAGCTAAATGTATTATACACCTCACCACCTGCACCTTCATTCGTAAATGGAATTCCACCATCACCATGCTTCGTCGTATCATTCCGAGTAAGGTCTTTACTAATCTCCGTCCAGCTCAAACCACCGTCACCACTACGAAACAATACATTCCCGCCGAAGTATAAAACGCCAGATTGCTTAATCGAACTCACCAAAGGCGGATTCCAATTGAAGCGATATTTTTGTTCATTCGGATTAGTTCCCAACTTAGCTTGCGGGTAAGGTTGAATATCTTTTGTCAATTTTGTTTGCGAATCCCACACATCTATAAATCCTTGAATCGTCGTTCCATATACCTTCGTAGGATTTTTTGGATTGTTAAATGTGATGAACGCACTCTCTCCACCTGCCACAGGATACCAATCTCGTACACCTATTCCACCTCTACCTGTTCGGCTCGAAATCGCAATTGTCGAATTGTCTTGTTGTCCACCATATAGATAATATGGAAATCGATCATCCGCTATCACTCTATAAAATTGCGCCGTAGGTTGATTGTTTTCTGATGACCAAGATTTACCTCCGTTGAAGGTGATGCAGCCTCCACCATCATTTGCAAGTATAATGTTATTGGTATTGTCAGGATTGATCCACATGTGATGTTGGTCGCCATGAGGATTAGAAATTCTTGAAAAACTTTTTCCTCCATTAATAGATTTCAACATTGGAGCATTGAGTACATACACTTTATTTTCATCCAACGGGTCCGCAAAAATTTCGATATAATACCAAGCTCTTGTAATCGTCACTCGATCGCTACAGACTTGCTTCCAAGTTTTCCCTGCATCATCGGAACGAAATACACCACCTTTATCTGCTTCTATATTTGCATAAATTCTTTGAGGATTAGCAGGCGAAACATCGACTGCAACCTTGCCCATTTTTTTAGGTAAACCTTCCTCTAGCTTTTTCCATTTCTCACCGCCATCTACAGATTTCCAAATTCCAGAACCTGCTCCCCCACTCCGCACTTGCCAAGGTGTCCGTTGATGATCCCACATTCCAGCATATAAAATTCGAGGATTGCTAGGGTCAATACTTAGGTCAGCCGCTCCCGTATTTTCATTGACAAATAAAGTTTGTTTCCAAGTTGATCCACCATCCATACTTTTATAAACACCTCGCTCTTTGCTCTTTCCCCACAATTGACCTTGAACTGCTACCCAAAGTATTTCAGGATTTTTAGGATGAATCCGAATCTCTGCGATATGATGAGATTCAGGTAATCCGATATAATTCCAAGTTGTTCCCGCATCAGTACTTTTATACATTCCATCGCCATGAGAAGTCATCACACCTCTTACAGCATGCTCACCCATTCCTGCATAAATGACATTGACATCACTTGGCGCAACTGCAATCGCACCTACTGAAGTTGTTTTTAAAAAACCATCAGAGATATTTTTCCAACTGATACCTGCATCAATCGTCTTCCAAATTCCGCCTCCCGTACTTCCCATATAATAAGTCATCGGGTCGCCAATCACTCCGCAAACTGCATTAGATCGTCCACCTCTAAAAGGTCCGATATTTCGCCATTTCAATGCTTCGAATTTTGTAGCATCAAATACAACGGCAGAAGAATTCTTCGAATTCTTTCTTTTTGATTTTCGTTGGGAAATAATAGGTGAGGTACAAATAAGAATGGCGATTAAACTAAAGAGTATCTTTTTCATATTAGAAATCAGTTAGGTTTGATAACAAAATTTCCAAAAAGGTATGAATTATTTTAAACTTGACATAGGGGTTTTTTGAAATTACAATGTCTAGTAATAAAGAACGAATCACTTTAAACTAAGCAACAATGAAAAACATAACTCATTTAGATAAAAGTATAGCACTCAAAAGTTCGGTAGTAACACTTATTATATTATCAATTTGTATTTTATTAGGATTCCATTTATTCTAAAAATAAATGAATTGTTATATGGTTTTGCTCCGCTATGGTTTTATTATTTCTTCAAAAAAATCTAGTAAAATAAAGGTTTTTCGACAACCATAAAACAATATAACCATACAACAATAGCGAAGCGAAACAATTTTAAAAGATAGTCCCTGTTCCAAAAAAGAGTCCATAAGCATTTACACCCAATGCATAATCAACTCCAACATACATCAATAAATGTTCTCCTTGCTGTAATCTAACCCTCGCAGCAATCATAGGTGCGACTCGCACTTTTTTATTTTCGTCAAATAAAAAACTTACAAACGGTCCTCCTTCCAATTCAATTTTTGATACTTTATCAATATCTATTTCCAAAAAACAATACTCAATTCCAGTTCCCAAAGCAGGAGACGCTTTCTCAGAAACCAATTGACCATTCACAATAAATTGTTTGGTCTCTATGGGTAAATTAAAAAAAACTGGAACTCTCCATTTATGATCGGGACGCAATTGTGCTAAGAGCAACACAGAAGAAGTTGGAACGACGAGTGCGTTATCTTCTTTAAAATCTATCACTTTACTATCTGATATAAATAAAATATTTTGCCCAAAACTTAACTCAAATTTTCTCTTCTTATCATCAATTTCTAAAGACTGACCTGTAGAGTAATTTACATTTATAAGAATCAGTAAAAGTATTAGCGACAGCGTTACAATATTTTTCATTTTATAGATTTATTGAATCGGTTGAATAAAATCTGCAAAATCAATTTCCTCACAATTATTAAAATGCATTAATGCATTTATTTTTTTATTAAAAATTCTAAGAAACGAATCTGATTTTTTCTTTTCATTTTCCCAAACCAAATTTTTCACTAAAAGAATTTTCTTTTTTCGATCTGCTTTTAAATCTATCTGACCAACAAATTCAGTTCCATATAAAATCGGCAAACTAAAATATCCTACTTTTCTTTTTGCAGCAGGCACATAACATTCTAAAAGATATTCAAAGTCAAATAACTCTTTCAATCGCTTCCGCTGAATTATCAAATTATCAAACGGAGAAAGAAGATGTAATTTCTTTTTTATTTTTTTATTGGAAAATTTATCAAGAGCTTTCGGCAATGTAAAATAAGTCTCTCCTACTCTTTCTTTTATTTCTATTTCTTCCAACTCTCCTTCTTTTACCATTTTTCCTAAAAGTAGTTTCAATTGCTTTCTATCTATTTTTAATAGATAACCAAACTCTCTTGCTTTCATTATTCCATGCGCCCGTAAGTCTCTTGTTATTAAATATTTAAAATATTCTTCTTCGGTTGGCATTTTTGTAATTACATTGTTAGGCAACAATCGCTCTGGCAAATCAAATTTCTTTTGAAAGCCTTGCCGTTCACTAATCATAATTTCACCTTCCATAAATAATAACATCATCGCTTGGTTGATTGGACTTTTCATCCACGGTACATCGGTTTTCTTTTTTTCTTTTTTAAAATCACGAGACATGAGTGCGCCTTCTGCTTTGATTCTATCGAGTATATATTTCATGTTCTTTGGATCTCGTTTGTACCAAAATCCATTGCCATCTCCTACTTGACTTTTTCTAATCAATGAGTAGCGATAATCTTGCATAGGCAAATAACTTGCTGCATGTGCCCAATAATCGAATATCTTTTTTTCTTTTGAAAGTTGGGTAAGTTCGTTGAGTTGGTATTTTGGATTGCGTGTCCATAGGACATGATGATGGGTGCGTTGGATGACGGAGATGGTGTCTATCTGTACATAGCCGAGGTGTTGGATAATTTCGTAGGTGGATTTTTTTTCGGAATCAAATTGATTGGCGATGATGAATTGGCGGGCGGTTTTTAAGTTGATTCTTTGCATGGACTTGGATTTATTTTCTCTTACTCTGAACTTGATGGGAACACGGATGACACGGATTTATACGGATCTTTTTTGGATTTTTCTTCTGACTTGTATGGGATTTTCTTCTAACTTGTTTGTCATCCGTGTTCCCATCAAACCTCACATATTTGAAAAAATTTTTCTTTTAACTTGAGGTTCTTCACCAAAATTTAAAAGTAATCCAACTTCTAAATCCGTAGCTTTAAGATAATTCAACAATTGTATTTCATCTTTTTTATTCAATTGCTTTGTAGCTTTTAATTCTAAAATCACTACATCTTCGACTAGTATATCCGCAAAATAATTTCCTACTTCTTCACCTTCGTAATATACTTTAATTTGCTTCTGTTTTTCGCAACACAATCCACTTTGTCCCAACTCAATAAATAGTGCATTCTCATATACCTTTTCAAGGAAACCATATCCTAATGCATTATATACCTTATAAAATGCTCCAATAACCAAAGACGTAATCTCTTCGTATTTCATAAGTTTCTCATTTAGTTAGTATGTAAAAATCACAAACAAGTCAGAAGAAAAATCCAAAAAAAATCCGTAAAAATCCGTGTCATCCGTGTTCCCATCAATTCCAGAGTAAGAGAAAAATAAAATCCAAGTCTATCGCTTCTTCCGCTTACGATACTTCTTCATCACCTTATCATTATGCCTACCATTCAGCACCACCCTTTTATTATGCCGCTTCTTATCACTAATCAATTTCTCGATCAAATCCTCCCTTCCCATAGAAGTCAACTTATCCTTAATCTGTTGAAAATTCTCACGCTTATGCCAAAAGAAAAACAAATGTTGTCGCTTTTTCTCCTTCGGAGATTTAGCCGTATAAACAGGTTTCAACGAATACGGATGCAAGCCCGTATAATAAATAATCGTAGCAACCGTCATCGGCGTAGGCGTAAAATCTTGCACCTGTTCCAATTTAAAACCCATCTCTTTTGTCTCCGCAGCAAGGTTTGCCATTTCCTCCTCCGTCGAACCAGGGTGACTACTAATGAAGTACGGAATCAACGGTTGATTCAATCCATGTTTCTTATTATAAAAATCATACTTCTTTTTAAACTCATGAAAATGTTTGAACGAAGGTTTTCGCATCGTCTTCAAAGTATCATCGGAAGTATGTTCAGGAGCAACTTTCAGTCGTCCGCTTACATGACATTTTACCAATTGCTCCATGTACTCATCACCACTTCCATCTGATTTTTTATTATAACTATCCGACAACAAATCATATCGAATACCACTTCCTACAAATGCTTTTTTGACTTTAGGATTCGCATCTACTTTTTTATAAATATCAGTCAGCGGAGCATGACTCGTATCGAGGTTGTCACATATCACAGGATGAATACAAGATGGCGCAACACATTTATCACAAATAGATTGCACCTTTCCTTTCATCCGATACATGTTCGCTGATGGTCCACCGAGGTCAGAAATATAACCTTTGAAGTCAGGCATCGCTGTAACTTGTTCGACTTCTTTAAGAATAGATTTTTCAGAGCGACTAGAAACAAATTTTCCTTGATGCGCAGAAATCGTACAAAAACTACAACCTCCAAAACAACCTCTATGCATATTGATTGAAAATCGAATCATCTCATACGCAGGTATCGATCCACGCTTCGCATACTTCGGATGAGGTTGGCGAGTGTAAGGCAAATCAAAAGAAGTATCAATCTCATTTTCCGTCATCGGCGGGTAAGGTGGATTGATGATTAAATTGTGGTCGCCACAACCTTGTATCAATCGTCTTGCATTTACTTTGTTAGATTCTTGTTCTATGATTTTAAAATTAGCAGCAAATGACTTTTTATCTCTAAGGCATTTTTCATGAGAAGACAATTCGTAGTCTACCCATTTTTTCACCTTCGGTAAATCTTCGTTTCGAGGATGTAAGACTGCCGTCTGTTGTATATTTTTTAAACTCGAAAATGGAACACCTCTTTTTAATAATCGCACCACTTCTCTTAGCGGCATTTCTCCCATTCCATACACCAACATATCTGCGCCACTCAATGTCAAAAAGTTAGGAAATAATTTATCCGACCAATAATCATAATGTGTCACTCGACGCAACGACGCTTCTATGCCTCCTACCAAAACTGGAACATCAGGATATATCTTTTTTAGAATTTCTGTATAAACTTTCCCTGCATAATCAGGTCGAAATCCTGCATCTCCTCCTGGTGTATAAGCATCGGTTGAACGTCTTCTTTTTCCAGCAGTATAATGATTGACCATTGGATCCATACAACCTGAAGTTACTCCAAAGAATAATTTTGGCTTTCCGAATTTTTTAAAATCTCGTAGGTCATCTTGCCAATTCGGCTGTGGAACAATAGCTACTTTTAATCCTTCACTTTCTAATATTCGCCCAATCACAGCCGACCCAAATGCAGGATGATCTACATAGGCATCGCCTGATATAAGAACGACATCTAATTCGTCCCAACCTCTTATTTCTAACTCTTTCTTAGTGATGGGTAGCCAATCTGTTACAGGTCTCTTCTCTTCCATTTTTTTTATTTTAAATTATAAACATAAAGATAATAGAAAAGTTGGATAGAACATGAGGTTGGATAGAACACGGATGCCGTGGATTGTAGCGGATTTTGACGAGCGAACTTGTATGGATTTGACGAATTAACTTTTTTGCACTTATAAGTTGAATACAAAATTGACAAACAAGTTCATTCGTAAAAATCCATACAAGCTCGATCGTAAAAAATTCATACAAAGGCGATCGTCAAAATCCGCTACAATCCGCTCAATCCGCGGCATCCGTGTTCCATCATTTTTGCTTATCGAAATTCCTCCAACACCTTAGCATCAATCCAATACACATTTCCAAGACCATTATCGACACCTTTCAATCTTGCCTCAAAACCCTTATAATCTCTAAGTTGTTGAGTATAGAGCGGACTAGATCGATAACTCGTCCAAAAGAAATATTTTCCATCAGGACTCATCATTGGGCAATATTCAAAATATTTAGAATTGATTTTTTCACCTAAGTTTTTAGCTTTTTGCCAAACACCATCTTTCTTAAAACTGATATATAAATCTCCGCCTCCCATATCTCCTTCTCGTCCCCAACTCATAAAAATCATCATATTTCCGTCAGGGGAAACATACGGGTCGCCTTCTCCTTTGTCTGTATTAATCGCATCACCTAAATTATGAATCTCATATTTTCCATCTACCAATTTCGCTTCGTAAATATCGCCATAACCTTTTCCAACTTTATATTGAGCGGAAAAGAAAACAGATTTTTCATCCGTAACTGATACATAAAATTCATTGGCTTTTGTATTGATTGGCGTTCCGAGATTGACAGGTTGACTCCAACCTGTTTCCATTCTGTCCGTCACCCAAATATCAAAATCTTTCGGTTCGGTGGAAGAAGCATCTAATGGTCTTTTGGAAATAAAAAACAATCTACTTCCGTCAGATGAAAAGGAAGGATCGGCATCGCTATAATTTCCAGAGAAAGGTGCGACTTCAGGACCTTCCCATTCTCCGTTTTTATTTTTTTTATAAAAAATAATCGTGTAGAAAGTTCTCATTGGATCAGCGATGGTATAGAAAAATTCATTTCCATCAGGAGAGAATACCGCATTTAATTCTTGAAATTCTTTGGAGACAATTCCTTTCGCAAACATCTGTGCGGAGGTGCTTGCTGTTTGTCCAAAGTAATCACCTTTTGGAATTGGTGAAGTTCTGGTATTTGATGATTCGCTTGGAGCGCATTTTATAAAAAAAGTACTTAGCAAAAAGAGGAAGATTATTTTTCTCATAGTTGATTGTTTTAAAATATGATTAGAATGTTTGACAAAAATATCAATCATGTTTTAAAAACCAACTTCATTTACCAATTAAAAAGTAAAATAACTTGTTTGAATCTCACCTTCTAACTTGGCTATTTCACAGAGTTGCACAGAGAAATACAGAGATCATTTTTTGAATAATAACATATCTAAGTCCTAATCTTTACATTTCCCAAACAAAAAAAAATCTTAATCTTAACCGTTAATTAAAGTTTGAGTTAGTTTTGTGTTTTTTTTTAAACCAAACTTTTCCTAATGAGAGATTATACAATTTTCATATTTATATGTTTGTGGACGATGACCGCATCTGCACAGGCACCTATTGGTATTGACACTTCGAATATCGAATTAGAATCTGTAGTCGTTCAAGCCAATCGACTTCAACTACCCGTCTCTGAGAATTCCCAAACTATCAATATCATCACTCGTCAACAGATAGAGAATGCACCTGTGAATAGTGTTGCCGAGGTGCTTCAATATATAGGAGGTATTGATATTCGTCAACGTGGAGTACACGGAGTCCAAGCTGATGTAAGTATCAGAGGTGGTACATTTGACCAAGTACTCGTATTGATTAATGGAATAAAAATGGCCGATCCTCAAACAGGACATCACATGATGAATCTTCCTCTTAATATGGATAACATAGAACGTATCGAAATATTAAAAGGTCCTGCGGCTCGTATGTTTGGAGCTAATGCATTTTCGGGAGCGATTAATATTGTTACCAAAGTTCCTGATGAGGCTTACGCCCAAATTCATTTGGAAGGTGGCGAAAATAGTTTAGGTGGAGTAACTGCTTCTGTCGCTCTTCCTACCAAGGATTTTAAACAATATTTTTCTTTTGGAAAACAATTTTCTGATGGATATAGATTTAATACGGATTATGAAATTTCTAATTATCTCTATCAATCTGAGTATCAATTAAGTGCTAATCAAAAGATAGAAATACTCGGAACATTTTCAGAAAGACAATTTGGAGCGAATCGTTTTTATGGAAATAATACTGATGCATTTGCTAATCAATATGAAGAAGTGCAAACAAGTCTATTTAATGTCGCTTATAAAAAAACGGGTGCGAAGTATGCTATCAATACTCGATTCAATTGGAGACGTAATCAAGATGAATATCATTTCTTACGAAACAATCCTTCTGTATTTCGCAATTTCCATGTCAGTAATGTAATTGGATTGGAAAGTCATGCAGATTTTTATTCTAAGGCTGGAACGACAGGAATTGGTGTGGAGTTGAATAGTGTGTATTTACGAAGTAATAATTTGGGAAAACAAGATAGAAGAATTGGTACTTTGTTTTTAGAGCATCGTGCTAATTTATTGAATAACCAATTGGATATTACGCCAGGTTTGGCGGTGAGTTATTATTCTGATTTGGGTACTCAATTTTTCCCTGGGGTTGATGTCGGATATAAAATCAAAAGTGGTATCAAGTTATTTGCCAATGCAGGTTACACTTGGCGAGTGCCTACTTTTACGGATTTGTTTTATGAAGATAGTGCCAATTTGGGGAATCCTGATTTAGAACCTGAGTCTGCACTTTCGTATGAAGCAGGGGTGAAATATGATAAAAAAGGAGTGCGTGCTAACTTGAGTTGGTTTGTGAGAGAAGGAACTGATTTGATTGATTGGACACGAGCGGCTGATACTTTGAAATGGCAACCGAGCAATATTGCTAATTTGACGGTGAGTGGATTTGATGCAAGTTTAGATTTTAATCCTCGCTTTTTTGGGAATAATAATTTTATCAAAAATGTTCATTTAGCTTATACTTATATTGATGCGGAATTACCTGAAGTAGAAACTGGTATTTCAAGATATGTTTTGGAAAATATCAATCATCAATTTATAGCAGGACTTGACCATAGGATTTTTGGGAAATTAGTTCATAGTTTTCGTTTTCGATATGTGGATAGAGCGTCTATGGAAGATTATTCAGTTCTTGATTTAAAACTTTCATGGAAAGCAAAAAAATACTCTTTTTATATCGCTGCTAATAATATTTTGGATACGGAATACTTTGAAACGAATCTAGTGGAGATGCCAGGAAGATGGATTTTTGGAGGTGCGAAATTTAGATTTACTAAATAGCTCTTTTCCTCTAAGTTCTTGTTCATATTTAAACATAAAAAAAGGAAACCCTTTCTTCGAATGAAGAAAGGGTTTTTTTGGTGTTTTAAATAAACATAAAGGGTTACTTTAGTTTATTCTTTTAGGTTTTAAAAAACAAGTGTTTTCATTGGCATGAGAGGAGAGTTATGAGGGTTCTAACACACGCATTACAAATATAAGAGGATTTAGAGATTAAGGGAATGTTTTTGATAAGCATTTCTTATTACTATGTTCCATTTAGTTAAAAAAATAGTTTTACTATTGTTTCACTAAAAAAAAATAAAACATATAAAAAACTGATAATCAACTATTTACGTGTTTCACTAGGAGAGATTTCAAAATGAGATTTGAAATGAGTTGAAAAATTTCCTGGATTCTTATATCCTACTTTATAAGCTACTTCTGATATATTAAAATCTCCAGTTTTTAGTAATCTATTCGCCTCTTGTAGTCGAATAATACGAACAAATTTAGTTGTAGAATGATTGGTCAAAGCTGTAATTTTTCGATGCAATTGAGAACGACTTATTTCCAATTTTTTGCATAATCGAGGTACATCAAAATCTTCATCTTCTATATTTTCTAAAACGACATTATATACTTTTTGGAGAAATTCATCTTGAGGTTTTTCCGCTTCTTTTAAGTCATTTTTTTCTAAAATATTTTTACGCAATTCTACTAATTTATCCAAACGAATTAACAATTCTTGTTTATTAAATGGTTTAGATAAATATGCATCTGCTCCATGCGACAATCCTTCTAGTCGATCTTCTTTTGTAGTTTTGGCAGTTAGTAGAATGATAGGAATATGATTTGTTCGGCTATCTGTTTTTAAAGTTTCACAAACTTCAAAACCATTTTTATTAGGCATCATGACATCACTAATAATAATGTCGGGAATATTTTCGATCGCTTCTTCAATTCCTCTTTCTCCATTGCGAGCAAAAATAAATTTGTAATTAGGCGACAAGCAAGATTCCAAATATTCTGCTACATCAATATTATCTTCGATAATAAGAAGGATTGGTTTTTCATCACCGAACACTTCTTGAGTAGTTGTTGAGTTTGGAATAATCGAAGGTTCATTTGCTTTAGAAGGAATTAAATGTTCCTCAATTTGAGGAGCATCTGTTTTTTCTAATTCCGCATTATTTCTTATTGGAAATTTCAATTTAAAAATTGTTCCTTTATCGACCTCACTTTCTACATCAATTTTTCCATCTAATAATTGAGTCAATTCCATCACCAATGCCAATCCAATACCTGTACCTCCTGCACCATTCATAGAATCATCCACTTGATAAAAACGATCAAATATTAATGGTAATGCTTCCTTCGGAATACCTTGACCATTATCTTTTACAATGACTAATAAATCCTTTTTATCTTTTTTGACAACGACATGAATATGCCCTTGCTCAGGTGTGAACTTAAGTGCATTCGATAATAGATTTATCAAAATGCGTTGCATTTTTTCAGCATCATAATCTATCAAAAAATCACTTTCTACTTCAGAGTAAAAAGATAAAGTCCGTTTTTTTGACAATGCAAATGATTGGTATGATTCAGTTATATAACTTAAGAAATTGATAATTTCACCTTGCACATATTTAGGTTTTAGAGAACCTTCTTCCAAACGACTTAAATCTAACAATTGAATTACAAGGTCGAGGAGTTGCTTACTATTTCTTTCAATCGTTTCTAATTTGGGTTGTATATTTTTCTTAGGTTCATTTTGTAACTGCTCTGTCATCCCCATGATAACAGTCAGCGGTGTTCGGAACTCATGCGTGATATTGGTATACAATCTTGATTTGAACTCATTGATTTCTTTGTACTTTAAGGCTTCTTTTTGTCCGAGTTCCAACTCTTGATTCTCTTGAAGTTGTTGGATATATTTTTCGTTGGTTTCATCTTTTTCTTTTTCAAATAAATAAGCACGGTAGGCTAATCCAATTGAGAAAAATAAAATCTCAAAAAAGAATCCTAACTGAGTAGGTAGTAAAGGATATTTATAAAAAAAAGAATTAAGTTGCTGATAATAGACCGTAGCTATAAAACCTATAAAAGAACCAACAAAATAAAATGATGCTCCTAATATCAAAATATTGGAAAGTGCTGTTTTAGTTCGAGCAACAATATAGATTCCAATCACTCCTATAATAGAAGCACTCAAAATCGTAAAATCATGTACTCTTTTATATTTATCGTAAGTCTCATTATCTGCACTCCATCCTAATACCTGATAACAAAAAGTATAAACTCCCAATACAGCCAAAAGTATCCAAGCTAATTTTTTGATTTGTTGCGCTAACTTAGGATTATTAGTATGAAGTTTTAAAAACTCAATAGCGAAATAATAATACATGACATAGCCTAAAAGGAGAAAAGCAATTCTTGGGTTGGCAGACTCTGTGAAACTTGGAAAAAATCGATTGAAAAATATATTGGCTTCACCATAGAACTCAGCGTAATGAATAAAGTAAAGCAAATTGAGTACTAAGAAAATAAAATAAAATAGATATGCTTTATCTCTTGAGAGTACATATTGAGCTAAAGAAACCATTATATTAAAAAATATAACTCCAAGGAAAATACCGATATACCAAGAAAAAGATTGAAATAAATTGAGAGGTGCAGGTTCAGCTTGACCGTAAACAATACAAGGCAATATTATGGCAAGACCAATAATCTTCAACCTTATTATAGGAGTATTTCTCCACAGGAGACGTGTATAAGTATTCTTGAAATTAATATTTGGTTAATTTAGGGTTGTGCAAAATAGCATCACTATTCTCAATGGAATAGTACATTAACAGTTTGAATATATGTTGTGTATGTATGTGTGTGTGTGTATGATTAAGAGGAATATAAAATTACGAAAAGATTTATGAATTAAAAATTAGAACCTTTTTAATTCATAAATAATGTTAAAAAAGATTCTAATTTCCTAAGCCTCGAATTCCTTTCCATACAATTTCCAAATCTTTGATTACTTCGTAATCTTTTGCGTATAAAAAATTTAAACGTTCAATAGTAGGAATATTAAATTGATTGACATTAAGTGCATCTAAAGGAGATAAAGCTGATGCTTTTATTTGAGGTAAATTTTCATTTGTAAGAGTATTGTTATGAGTAGCATAGCCGACCCAACTTTTCTTTGCAAAAAGAACACTAAATATATTTTTGATAAAGCCTATTTTGTTTTTTACAAAAAAGAAAACAACTACAAAGCTGAGTATAAAAAAGAGCGAAAGAAATATATCCAACATTCGCTTATTACGACGATTCATATAATCCGCTATTTGAAATCGAATGTCAATTGTGTATAATTCACCTGCTGTATTTTTGGAACTACTTCCTATGATACTTAGACTTTCTTCGGGTACGATTTTGTATTCTAAGTCAGAGCCTAATTCGGTCATCCACTTCATTATATTTTGCGAAGGAATATCTTTGGAGCAAAAAATAATTTCGTGAATTTTGTAAATATGAACAACTTCATCCAACTGTTCCAAGCTACTCAAATAAGTCGTTGCGTCCTCCTCTCCTATTGGCGAAACTGTTCCTATCAAATTAGTTTCCACCTGAGCTTGTACTAATAAATTCATCACTCGATCACTTTCTGCTTTGTTACCTACAATGACTAAATTTTGTTGCCCAGATTTTCCAATATTGAAATTTTTATATTGGAAAAAATGCAAAACCATCCTCACTAATAATGTAGAAAATAATGTCCAAACTGCTCCCATAACAATCAACGCACGTGAAGGTCGATATTGCAAATCCAAGAATCCATATACCGCTGCCAACAACAAAGAACCTAACAGCACTCCTCGCACTAATCGTCGAATATTATATTTCTCATTATAACCTCCACTAAAGTAAATCGCTGACAACCAAATGATTATATATAATGGAAAATTAAACCATAAATATGCCGACTGATAATATTCAGGATCGTCATAATAAATACTTGCCCAAAAATCACTCAACACAAACAACCCTCCGAGTATCAAAGTCGCATCAATCAATGGCAAATAAATCCTTTTTAAAAAACTACTTACTAATGAGATAAATGCTCTAAAGTAAATCGCTGCATGAAGCATCAAAATAAACAACTTCGCTTTTTCTCCAACAAAGTGTTTACGGGCAAATATAATCATGGCATTGTAGAAAACTTTGACATAATTGAGGCTGCCTTTTTTTGTACTTTCTCCTTTGTAATGAATGATAGTGGTATCTGCGAGGTAGTAATTTTTATAACCTCCTTTTACGATTCGATAAGAAAGATCGATATCTTCGCCATACATAAAAAAGGTTTCATCCAACAAACCAATTTTATCTAAAACTGATTTTCGTAACATCATAAATGCACCTGCGAGTACGTCCACTTCGTGGGTTTTATTTTTATCTAAAAATCCTAAATGGTAGCGGTTGAATGTTTTAGATTTTGGAAAAATACTGGACAGACCGAAGGTCTTACAAAACGCAACAAAGGGCGAAGGAAAACCTCTTTTAGATTCAGGTAAAAAATTTCCAGAACCATCAATCATCTTAACTCCCAATCCTCCAGCATCAGCATGTGCATCCATAAATGCGATACACTTTTCAAAAGTATCTTCCTCTACAACCGTATCAGGATTGAGTAATAAAACATACTCGCCTTTGGATTTTTTGATGGCTTGATTATTAGCGGTAGAAAAACCGGGGTTGGACTTGTTAGCAATGAGATGTACTTCTGGAAATTTTTCAATCACCATCTGTACTGAGTCATCAACGGAATTATTATCAACTACAAATATTTCTGCATCTATCGCATGAATCGCCTTCCGAACAGAGAGCAACGCTTGTTCGAGAAAATATTTGACATTATAATTGACGATGATGATGGAAAGCTTCATTTGACTTTCTCCTATTTAGGTAAGCCTTGCAAGCTTTTTGTTTAGGTAATATATCGCAACTTGGCAGAAAGGATGAAATTTATTCTCATAGCGATTTTTCCAATATTTAATTTCATTATTCAAATCACTTCGACTATAAGTTTGTCCTTCTTTCTTTTTATATTTTTTGCTCATTTCATTTACAACTTTATCCATAACCATTTTCCTCCAATTACTTAATCTCTGATTATTTAGATTAAGCACTTCATTTATATCTTTCTCTACTCTATCATCTTCTGAGTACATTGAACCATCTGTATCATACTTTATAAATGCTTCACAATTTGGATTCATTGGATTAATAAATAATAATTTATTCCCTCTGCTTTTATCACAATGCATCAGATGAATTGGATTACCTTCATTACCTTTGCATACACCTAGCATATTTAAATAATTCATTCCTTTATCTTCCTCATTTGCTTGAGCTTTATAATGTTCGATATTGGTCAAAGCATTTCCAAATTCATCGTCCTCTTTTATTCTCTGATTACAATAAGCGCATATATATCCTTGTTCATTTAAGAGCGCACTTCTAATATCACCTTTATTACAACCGTCATAAGTAGCACCTGGAGTAGAGCGATAGTTTCTAAGGGAAAGCGGTTCGTTTTTAATATCTTTTTTGATAAACTTCATTTAGCTATTTTCTAAAAAATCGAAATGCATTCCTGCCCTTACAATTTCAGGATCAAACTCTCCATATTTATTTTTCATCTTTTCATACTCTACTTTTGCTTCTTCGACTTTACTCACATCATCTATTAATCTGTACAATTTTTTAAACTCTTTTTTTACCTCATCAGGTCTTTCCGTCACTCCAAATAAATCATACAAAATCGAATTACTATCTTTCCCAAACGTATGAGGAGTATTTTGAACTAGTTTAAAATTTTCCAAAATAAATACATTATCACGTTTCATACTACTCAACACTTGAGGCGAATGAGTGGTTAGAATAAATTGAATATTGGGAAATGTTTTTTCTAAACGTGGAACGATTGTTCGTTGCCATTTTGGATGAAGGTGAAGTTCTATTTCGTCAATGAGAATTATGCCTTCTCCTTCGAGTGGATTTTCTAAGGATGGATTAGCGACACTAAGGCGTCGGGCGATGTCGCCTATCATTGCAAGTATTAATCTTTCTCCATGTGAGAGTGTTCCTAATGATAGCCATTCATCATTTTTTTTTGCAACAAATTCTGTAATACCTCGCCTTCTCACTCTTATACTTGAAAATTCAGGAAGAAAGGTTGTAATGGCTTTTCTTACAACTTCCAATTTTTCATCTCTATAATTAGGATTATCATCCAATCTTATTTCGTTTTCAAGATCTTCAATATTTTTAAACCATTTAAAGAAAACATCAAAATTATGTCCATAAGCAGAAAAAAGAGCATCCATTTGACTTTCAAAATTTAAATCTTGAATATCTAAAGAAGGGTCAAGATTTGCAACTCTTTCCGTAGGATAATAAAGAGAAATTGGAATATTTGAATCCGATTTATCTTTTAGATTTTTTTGTAAATCTTTAAGTAATTCACTCCAAGAATCATTATTACACTTCCATCCACCTATTTCGGCAACTACTAATTCTGATGTGTTTATATATATTTTATTTTCAAAATCTAATTCAATAGAATTTTTAGTACTCTTTACACCAAGTTTAATATCGTAGGGATTAAATCCTATTGGATAATTAAATTTATTATCATCCCAAATTAATGTATCAAATAAAGTTTTTAAACATTCTAACACACTCGACTTCCCAGCCCCATTCACTCCTACAAAAACAGCACTCCCCTTGTCAGGAAGCTGAACAGTCAATTCCTCAAAACCTCTAAAGTTCTTCATCTCCAATTTTTTTATCCGCATGTCTCTTAGTGTTTTTTATAGAAAAATAAAAACTGAATTTACAAAAAATAATTATTCTCCGCCCTTCACCTTATAAGGAACCCGCGCTACAATCGAACGTCCCAAAGTAATCTCATCTGCATATTCCAATTCCCCTCC
>JALZVK010000072.1 GCA_023301005.1 Saprospiraceae bacterium
TTCTTTGCTTGCCAATTATGAATTGAATATCATCAATAATAAGTAAGTCTAAATTTCTAAACTTTGCCTTAAAGCTGTCCATCTTCTTATTTCTAATAGAAGAGACTAGCTCAGATACAAATCTTTCAGAGGATACGAATAAAACTTTTTTGTTCTGTTTAATGCACTCATTTCCTACGGCATTGGCTAGGTGAGTTTTTCCTAAGCCAGAATCTCCATATATAAATAGTGGATTAAATAATTTCCCTAAATGACTAGAGGCTTGAGAACAAGAATCATGAGCAATTTTGTTGCAATCTCCAACAATAAAATTAGAAAAGCTGTAGTTAGGATTAAGATTAGGCTTAGAATTTAATTTAAGCTGTGAGTTAGGGCTTAAATTGCGTTGTGAGTTATTCTTTAGAACTATTTTGTTCTTTTTAATTGAACTTGTAGTTGAGACTTGAAATGAAATCTCTACCTTATTACAAGAATAAGCTTTTTTTACTGAGTTAATTAAGAGAGCTTTATGTTCTCTAATTATGTGATCCTTAGTGAATTTATTAGGCGCAGAAATTTTTAGCGTTAATTTTTCATCAGCTAGGTTTGCATCCTTAAACTCAAGAGAGTGAAACCATGCAAAATATAATTTAGACTCTACGCTAGATTTTATAGCTTCTAACGTGTCAAGCCAGTTATTACTAAGAGAGTTCTTTGAAGTATTTTCAGAGCTAGAATTAATATTAGAAGATTCTAGGCTTGAAGTGTTTTTTACCGCTACTTGGTTTCTAATGGTTTGTTGGCTTGTAGTTTTTTGATTTATGAATGACTGTCTATCTCTTATTTTTCTATCTGTTAGAGGTGGAGAACTAACCTGAGAACTAAATTTTGAAGCAAACTTAGTATCAAGCAATAAACTATCTAATCTCTCCATCCATCTCCAAAAAAATAATTGTTATGCAAAAAAACTGTTTTTTTGCGAAGAGGTAAGTTACTCTTGAGGATATAATATTACAAACATAGAAAAGCTTAGTTAAAACTACTTAAATTTTATTTTCTTTTAATTTCAGCTTACTGCAGATGTAAAAAAAAAATATTTTTTTTAAAATTTAAAAACCGCGGTAATTAAAGTTTCACAAGGAATTTAGATCGCTTCTGCTATGTGTTTACTGTTGTTCATTTTTTTTCTAATCTAATTTTGAAAAATGAAAAAACAACACCTAGAACGAGCAAATATAATTTCTTTTACTTTTTTAAGTATATTTTTCCTGTTGTTTTTTAATAAAAATATTTTTTTATTTTATTTATTTGGAATACTAGTTTGCTCGGTTAATATAATTTTATGGCAAATTATAATTGAACAGATGTTGAATAAAAAATTAAAAATATTTCAATTAATAATATTTCTTAATTTAAAATTGTTTATCATCGGATCGATAATATTTTTAATTAATTTTTACGGAAGTGCTTTTATCATTCCTGCTAGCATTTCATTTATTAGCTCTCTATTTACCATTGTAGGAGTGTTAATTTATTACTCAACTCGCTATACATATTAGTGAAATTATTGTAATTATCTCACTCAATTTAGAACTACTAAGAAACTTTTAAGAATATGTCATCAAACCTACTTTTTATAGATTCCATAGTTGGACATGAGCAAGCACCTATATTTACTGCACTATTTGTCTCAGGGGTTTTACTTTTATTGTCTCTCTTTGGGCTAAGACAGCTTAAGAAATCCGATAATCCAACAATTCCAAGTAGCAATTTAAGTCCAAGAACTTTTTTTCATGCTTTTAGCGAAATGGTGGTGAATTTAGGCGATACAGCAATGGGAAAGGAAAATAGAAGATATTTACCTTTTTTAGCCAGTCTATTCGTTTTTCTACTCTTTCTTAATATGATCGGATTAATACCTGGCTTTTTAATGCCTACTGATATGTTTCAATTTAACATGGGTATAGCCCTAGCAGTATTTGGCTTATACAATTACTGGGGAATTAAAGAAGTCGGTATAGCTAGTTATCTTGGTCACTTATGCGGCCCAGTTCTGTGTATTGCACCAATGCTTTTTGTTATTGAGCTAATAAGTCACTGTGTAAGGCCTATGACTTTAAGTCTTAGACTTTTTGGTAACATGACAGGGGATCACTTATCTTTGTCTATTTTTACTGAGTTAACTAACGGCTTGTATATACCTGTACCGGTGATTTTTTTACTTCTAGGCACTTTAGTCTGTTTTATTCAGGCATTTGTCTTTACATTGCTTACTATGATCTATATACGTCTTGCGGTAGCTCACGAACACTAGTTATCGAAGAGCTATTTTAAAGTTTTATTATTTAGGAGAAAAAACATGCGTTTATTTGGTAATTTCTTAACGATTTTCGTAATTCTTGCTTTTGGAATTGTTAGCCCTGCATATGCAGAACAAGCAGGTGGAGCTATTTTGAATAATGAGGGCCTTGCAGCTCTTAGTATTGCAATAGCGGCATTTGGTGGTGCGCTAAGTCAGTCTAAAGTAATGTCATCTGCTCTTGAGAGCATTGGAAGAAACCCTGGAGCTGCTGGTCAGATGTTTGTACCATGGATTCTTGGTGTTGCATTTATCGAGTCACTAGTAGTATTTGCTCTTCTAGTTGCTGGTAAAGTTAGCGGATTATTCTAGTCTGCTTTTTTAAGAGAGAAGCTTTATGCTTCTCTCTTTTTTTTACTTTGAGCCTCTCTCAAAGATTTCACTCTTCTCAATCTCTCTTTAACTTCAATATCACTTTCCTGTAACTACCCTGTCTGAAGTCACATTTATTTTTTTTCCATTTAAAACAAATTTTATTCTCTTAGAGTGTAAGAAGTAAGTATTAGTTTTTACTCCTTTTTTTATACAATCTTGATTATACTGGGCATCTCCGATCAAAGCTGAACTAATACTAGCTAGGTGAGCTCTAATTTGATGCCTATAAAAATTTGCTCCTGTTATCTCTAGTGTAAACAAATCTTCACCTAACTTAGAAGTCTCAGTAATCTTAGTAGTGTATGTGGTCTCCAGGTTTGCGAGCTCTACAGTGTTTTTATTATGAATAAATCCAGAGCTAATAATTTTTTCTTTAGGCTCTGAGCCAACAATTGCAATATAGGTTTTCTCTATTTGTTTTTTACTTTGGAGTTCTTTTAGCTTTTTTGCAGTAACTCTGCTTTTTGCTGCCAGTATTAGCCCAGAAGTATGAAAGTCTAACCTGTTTACTAAGCCTGACTCTTTTGTGTTGTTAGTAGCTGAAATACTCTCAGGGCAGTAATCTGCTAGGAAGTCTGCAATGGTAGGTGCTTCATCTTTAGATTTTCTTACACAGTGAATATCTATAGGCTTATCAAGTATGATTATCTCATTATCTTCGTATGCTATCTTTATATTCAGTTTTGAGTTTTTTTGAGAATTACCCGGAATTATATCTTCGAATTTTTTATCAATCACAATTTCAGATTTTTCTCTAACACTATAACCAGATTTCCTAGGTTTTCTATCTACAAAGATAAGGCCTTTGTTACAGTATTTTGCAGCTTGATTTTTGCTAATCTTAAGGCAAGAGCTTAGCAGAGCATCTAAGCGTATGTTGATTTTACTAATGTATGAAAAGTTTTTATACATAAAGCCTATTGTAGATAAGAAGAGATACAGGAGCAATCATTATGGAAGAGGTGGTAATACTAGGTTCAGGGCCAGCAGGTCTAACAGCAGCACTATATAGTTCAAGAGCAGACTTAAAGCCACTTGTCCTAGAAGGGCCAGAGCCTGGTGGGCAATTAACTACAACTACAGATGTTGAAAATTTTCCTGGCTTTCCTGCTGGAGTGCTTGGTCCAGATTTAATTTCAAACATGAGAGCTCAAGCTGAGAAGTTTGGAACAAGATTTGAGACGGGCTGGGCAACAAAAGTTGAGCTAGAGAGCAAGCCAATAAAAATAACTTTTAGTGATAAAGTTATTGAGACAAAAGTTTTAATTATCGCAACAGGTGCTACAGCAAAAACATTAGGTCTTCCAGAAGAGAAAGAAATGATGGGCTTTGGTCTTTCAACTTGCGCAACTTGTGATGGGGCGTTCTTTAAGGATGAAGATATAATAGTAATTGGTGGCGGAGATAGTGCTTGTGAAGAAGCAATCTTCTTAGCTAAGTTTGGAAAAAAAGTTACTATGGTTCTAAGAAGAGATGTTTTTAGAGCTTCTAAAATCATGGAAGAAAGAGCAAAAAATCACCCTAAAATAGAAATACTTTATAATCACAGTCTAGTTAAGATTCTTGGAGATAGAAAATCAGGAGTAACTGCTGGCCTTTTTGAAAATACTGATAGTAAAGAGCAGAAAGAAGTTAGCTGTGCTGCTATTTTTTACGGAATAGGTCATAAGCCAAACACTGAATTATTTGAGGGCGTCATTAAAACAGATGAAACTGGTTATATCGTTACAAACCCAGACCAAACAGCTACTAACGTAGCCGGGGTTTATGCTTGTGGAGATGTTCAGGATTCTCATTATAGACAGGCAATTACTGCTGCTGGTAGCGGGTGTAAGGCGGCGATGGAAGCAGAGAAGTATTTAGACGAAGCTTAGTTTTCGCTCGCAGTGTAGAGCTATCTATTTTTCTTCATTCTCTAAATCGTTTAGAACGATTTATCCGAGGCCTACGCAAGCTACAAATTAAAAAGAGATACTTAATCTCTTTTTAATTTGTAGCTTGCTCCAGAATCCAGAAAAACAGACAGCTCTACCCTGTTAAATTCTACTATGATTAAAAGTAAATTCTCTGCTAGTTAATCTTGTTGTAATAAGAAAAAGAATTAGAATGGTTTTGGATATCTTCTTTCTATCTTATTTATCTCTTTAAGAATCTCTTCGTCTAGTTCTACATCTACCTATTAACTCTTCCAGCTTCTTGTATAAAAAAGAGTTAAAACTAAGCATAATTCTTGTTTTGATTATGAAGTTTTGATTTTAGAAAGCTTTATTGGTTTTCTTAGGAAGCACTCTTCTTACTGGCTGAACTAAGACTGATTTTCTTCCTAAGAACTTCTCATTCTTTGCCCACTTATCCCGATCAAATACTAAAGTTATTTTAAAATACACCGATAAAATAGTTATGAACAGTCGTGGTTTTACATTAATAGAGTTATTAGTATCCCTTGCAATAATTGGAGTACTGGCTTCAATAGCTGTTCCAGCTTTTAAAGATTTTAAACAGAGAGCAAATAATGCTGTTGCAATCTCTCAAGTAAAAAATGCTTATACTGCTTTGACTGCATCTTCTATCGATTTTGGCTCGGTATTACCTGATGGAGTTATTCGATACTCAGGTAACGGATCTGTAAATATATTGGGACCGGCAGCAAGCTATTCAGTTGATGAATTGTTACCCGGATTTAACCATAGTGAGAATGTTGCCCTACATATTGATCCTAGAGTTGTTTCTGGAGATGACACTCCTTTAGTCGCTGCAAGACATTGCTCAGGGACACCGAGAGTTCTGCCGAGTTGTAGTTTTGATACCGAAGTTTACATTATGACTACATTTGAAGCACGTGGTTCTCTTAAAATTTCTCCTGCAATAAGTTGTCCTTCTTCTTGGCAAATGAATTGTTGATTTTATAAAATCCTTAAGAATTTAATTATATAAAAACATAGAGTCATACTACCTAATAACTTTAAAGGCGAAGCTACTATTGGGATAGAAAAAAATTGGAACCTTCTTTAAAAACGGCAGATAAAGTATATCAATATTTAATACCTAAAGATGGCCAATTAAAAGTAGGGTCATACTGGATTGGATTACGTCATATATACAATAACTGATACTCAATTCAGGGTCTTAAGTATTATATGCATTTCAAAGAATTTTCGTGTAAATGGTTAAAAAATAGATACATTCTCCTTGCTTCACTATTTGTTAAGTAGAAATTAAGATCTCTGTTCGTAGTAAGAGAAGGGGAAGAAAGACAAGATTAGAATGGTTTTGGGTATCTTCTTTCTATTTTATTTATTTCCTTAAGAATTTCTTCGTCTAGTTCTACATCTACTGCTTTTAAGTTGTGCTTTAGTTGTTCTGTGCTTGTTGCTCCAACTATTGAGGCGGTTGTGAAAGGTCTTGAGAGGGTGAATGCTATTGCTAGGTGGCAGATATCAATGTTGTAATCTTTTGCCAAAGAGAGGTATTGCTTGATTGCAGAGTCAGAATTCTCGGACTGTCTGTAGGTAGAGCGGTTAAAGATACTTCTTCTTGTTCCTTTAGGGATTACATCTCCTAAGTATTTCCCAGTAATTGCACCAGCCACTAGTGGTGACCAGGCTAGTAGGCCAATATTTTCAAATAAAGAGACTTCTTGTAGATCTTTGTCAAAGTGCCTACATAAAAGGCTATATTCATTTTGAATAGTAAGCATTTTAGGTAAGTTATGTTTTTTAGCTAGTTCTAGATACTTTAGAGTTCCCCAAGAGGTTTCGTTAGAAAGACCAATATATCTAATTTTTCCTTCTTTTATTTTTTGATCCAAAGTTTCAAGAGTTTCTAGCATTAACTCTTCTTCTTTTTTAGGGTCTGTTTTTAGATGAGAAATATTATTATTCCCAAAATGATAATGAGATCTATTTGGCCAGTGTAATTGATATAAATCAATGTAATCAGTTTTTAATCTTTTAAGACTGTCAGTTAGTGCAAGATTAATGTTCTTTTTATCAAGCCTTGCCTCGCCATTTCTAATCCACTTCATTGGTCTAGCTGCACCAACTACTTTACTTGCTAGAAATACCTTGTCTCTGTTCTTTCTTTTCTCAAACCAATTTCCAATAATCGTCTCGGTTTTTCCGTAAGTCTCTGCAGTAGGCGGAACAGCGTATAGTTCAGCAGTGTCAAAAAAATTAACACCAGCATCTAGAGCAATATCCATTTGCTCATGGCCTTCATCTTGAGTGTTTTGTTGTCCCCAAGTCATTGTGCCTAGGCAGTAAGAACTTAGTTTTATATCAGTGTTTGGTAGAGTGTTATATTTCATAACAAATGCTTTAGCATATTGTTAGTAGAAGATAAAAAAGAATGAAAGCTAACAAGTGGTGGTTAGCTTAATAATAAATTCTTTAATGATAAACGATATTTTCTTGAGAACGATTGTTTAAGAACATAAATAGCTTGTTTATTTCTTCTTCTAGAGATTTTTCATTTCTTCCAAGCTCTTGTTTTATTTGCTCAACTCTAGTTTTGTATTCATCTTTAGACCAGTTAGGTATTTTTTTTCCTTCTTTTAGTCTTTTATTTTTTAAGTTCTGAAAAGAAAAAGATGCTTTGTTATAGAGGGTCAGCATTTCAGTTCTTTCACTTAACATGCTTTCAACCTTGGCTAAGTTCTCTAGTCTTCCGCCTAATTGTTCTGCAGCGC
>JALZVK010000073.1 GCA_023301005.1 Saprospiraceae bacterium
GAATCGAATGGAGGTTTTCTTTTCTTCTTTTTTTTAAAAAAAAAAATAAGAAACGTTGAATTTTAATTCAACTGAGCTAAGCTTTCTTCCAATATTTTAATTCTCGCTTGACCATCAGCTAACTTCTGTTTCTCTTTTTCTACAACTGCTGCTGGGGCATTTTGAACAAATCTTTCATTACTTAGTTTCTTCTCTACAGATTTTATAAATCCTTGAGTGTATTCTAATTCCGTAGTGATTTTTTCTTTCTCAGCTGCAACATCAATTTTAATTGTTGACTCTAAAAAGAACTTATCAGTTCCTGAAATAAAAGAAATTGTTCCTTCTACTTCATCTGTATCTATATATTTCAACTCAGAAATAAAACTTCGCCTAACTAACATTTCTTCCAATCCATCTAGATTAAATAAATCCTCAACAGTCTTAGTTTTTTTAATATAAAACTTCAAAGGCTCTTTGTCCTTCATTCCTTTTTCTTTTCGAATAGAACGAATTTTAGAAATGATCTCAATTGCTGTATCTACCTTCTTGATAAAACTCTTATCATAGCTTTCAGCTTTAGGATAAGAACTTATGATACAATCATCTCCATCTTTTCTATCCCTTAATTGATGCCATAACTCCTCCGTTACGAAAGGCATAAAAGGATGTAGAATCGTCATGAATTTTTCAAAGAAACCAATAGCTTCATCATAAGAAGCTTCATCGATTGGTGCTCCATAATCAGGCTTAATCATTTCCAAATACTCAGAAAAGAAATCATTCCACATGAAGTTATACAAATTCATCAAAGCATCACCTAAGCGATATGATTTGTAATTCACTTCCATGGTTTCTAACAACTGATTAAATTTATTATCCATCCAAGTCTTCGCTAATGGATTTATTTTTTCAGCTTCTACAGTAGTTGGATTATCTACTTTCTCCAGTAATTTAAGCATTCGTAAAGCGTTCCACATTTTATTACAAAATTTAGAACCTTGCTCACACAACTTACTTTCATTTAATACTGACTTTGTCTTCTTATCAAATGGCGCATCAAAAATAATATCGTTCCCTGCCGAAGCACTCGATAACATTCCAAATCGTACACCATCTGCTCCATACTTTTCTATCAATGCCAAAGCATTAGGCGAGTTCCCCCATTGCTTACTCATTTTCTTTCTATTCAAATCTCTCACCATTCCTGTAAAGTAAACATCGTTGAATGGTTGCTTTCCTTTCTTTTCGACAAATTCAGTTCCTAGCAATTCTTCCGACCATTCGTAACCAGCCATTACCATACGAGCTACCCAAAGATATATAATGTCCCAACCAGTAACCAATACATTAGTTGGATAATAATATTTCAATTCTTCTTGAGTTTCAAAACCATCAAATACACTTATCGGCCATAACCAAGAACTAAACCATGTATCAACTACATCTTCATCTTGTTGCAAATCATTAATTGTAAGAGCATTGTTACCAGTTTTCTCTTTGGCTTGTGCTAGTGCTTCTTCTGGAGTTTCAGCAACGAAGAAATCTTCACCTAAAAAGTAAGCTGGGATTCTTTGTCCCCACCACAATTGACGACTAATACACCAATCTTTAACTTTATCTTCCGCCAACCAATTCCGATACATATTAATAAAATGCTCAGGAAAAAAAGTAACCTCTCCATCCTTAACTGCATCTAAGGCAACCTTAGAAACATCCTTCATATCCATAAACCATTGTAATGTCAATCGAGGTTCAACAACTGCATTCGTTCGTTCAGATCGACCTACTTTATTTTTATAAGGTTCTATTTTCACTAAATTACCAGAAACCTTTAAGTCCTTGATAATCAGCTTTTTAGCTTCAAATCTATCTTCGCCAATGTACATTTGAGCAGCTTCACTCATAGTACCATTTGCATTGAATACATCAATGGTTTCTAATTTATGTCGCTCTCCAATTTCATTATCATTCATATCATGAGCAGGTGTCACTTTAAGCGCACCCGTTCCAAAATCAGTCTCTACATATCTATCAAAAATAATCGGAATCGAACGATTGATTAAAGGTACAAATGCACGTTTCCCTTTAAGATGAGCGTAACGAGGATCTTTTGGATTTACCGCAATTGCGGTATCACCTAAAATAGTTTCAGGTCTAGTCGTCGCAATTGTTACCCAATTTAATTTGTCTTGTTCTGCGGCTAGTTGAGTTTTAAGATGCTCAATTTTTGTAAGATTACTTTTTAGTAATTTCTTATCATTTCCTCTTTTTAAATTTTTAATATTGCGCTCAAAAATTGCAAGCTCTCTTTTTAATCTTTCCGTTTCAATCGTTTCTATCTCTTCATCAGAATCTATTTGATAGCGAACATAATGTAAATGAGAATTTTCTTCGCCATGAATTACTTCCTCATTTGACAATACCGTTTGAGCTTCAGGATCCCAATTGGTCATTCTTAAACCTCGATAGATTTTTCCTTTTTTATGTAGATCAACAAAAACTTTTACTACAGCTTTTGACAATTTATCCTCCATTGTAAATCGAGTACGATCCCAATCACAGGACGCACCTAATTTTTTCAATTGCTCTAGAATAATACCTCCATATTTATCTTTCCACTCAAAGGCATATTTCATAAACTCATCTCTAGAAATATCAGATTTCTTGATACCTTTCTCTCTCAACATCTTAACGACCTTTGCTTCTGTAGCAATCGAAGCATGATCGGTACCAGGTACCCAACAAGCATTCTTTCCCTCCAATCTAGCTTTACGAATCAAAGCATCTTGAATAGTAATATTCAACATATGGCCCATGTGTAAGACTCCTGTTACATTCGGTGGTGGTATGACAATAGTAAAAGCTTCTCTCTCATCAGGAGTAGAATGGAAATATTTTTTTTCTAACCATTTTTGATACCATTTTCCTTCAGTATCTTCAGCGCTGTAACGAGTTGAAATTGACATAAAATAATCGTCTTAATTATGATTGATAAATTTGGGATTTGTAAGTGTACAAATCTTAGTATTCTATTTTTTTGCAAAAGTAGTTTTCGTATTTGTTAAATCAAAAACAAACAACTACTCACTTTTAGTTTTTACGGGAAATTTTGGGTTTTTATTCATTTAATAGGAAGTTTTTTTCCTTGAACTTAATTTTCACCATATTCGCACATAGAACATATAAGTTTTCTTTTAATTTAAAATCAAAATATTTTTCTTTGAAAAATAAAAAAACAAAGTTTTAAGTTCCAAGTTAGAAGGCAATTTTTCATTTTTCATTTTCAATTATCAATTGCGATTTATCGCTATTTTCCTATGTAATAAAAATTTAATTCAAGTACTCCAATTAAAATTTAAGCAATATAGCCTTCGGCTCTTTATTTGGAAATAAACTGACTACAAATAAATTATCGTAATCAGTTTCGGGGATGGATTTTACAACCGTTTCACCGAGTAAATAGTTTAATAATTTTGGAGTAGTATTAGAATGTCCTACCACTAATATTTTTTTTCCTGAATATTTTTCTAACAACGTATTTCCAAAATTATCCATATCCCT
>JALZVK010000074.1 GCA_023301005.1 Saprospiraceae bacterium
AATATTTTATAACATTAATATTACGGACTCGATAAAAGTCGGAATGGCTCATGGAGATTTTACACCGTGGAATATGTATGTGAGCGAAAATAAACTTTTCGTTTATGATTGGGAAATGTGTCAATCAGATATGCCACTTCTATTTGACATCTTTCATTACGTTTTTCAAAAAGGAATTCTTATCGAAAAGAAAGATTTTAATTCAATAAAAAAAGAAATCGAAACACAGTTAAGTTCATCAGAAGCAAAAAATATAATTTCTAAATATAATATAGATTGGGAATCTCATTACCAAATTTATCTACTATATATTATAACTTATTATTTGCCTAAATATGCTACTCAACCTCAACTACATGAACAAGTTCATTGGTTAACTGATACTTGGGTTGCAGCGTCAAAATACATGACATCAAATTTTCATACTCAGAGTTAGAGAGTAGGAAATAGTTCAATAAAATTAACTAAATAATAAAATCGGAATAGCAAAGCTATTCCGATTTTTCCATTTTATGTCCTGATACTTACTAAGCCTTTATTTTCTACAATATAGCTTAAACAGATTCTTAAATTATTTTAATTGTTGTTTAAAACTTGTAACTTGCAGTTATCAATTAAAAATAAAATTTAATCTTTCCATATATAAAATTCCATAGGCTAATCAATGTTAACTCATCTGCCGAACAAAATAGAATCAAGGATTTAATATCTTTATAAAACATTGATTTTCAATAACTTATAATTGTTAAGATATTTTATTTACATTCCAATTTCCCAAAAACTACAATAATTATATTAACCGATAGAAATTTCTAATTACTCATCTTAGAAGATTTCAAGAATTAATATTTCAATGAAACAGAAACATCTACCGATTAGTTTGAAGCTTATTTTTTTAACAAGTATTCTATTTTTATTTTCTTTTTCCAACGCTTTGGATACCCATACAAAAGAAGATGCATCTCCTCAATTTGTTCCTATTGATGATATAGAAATGTTAATCTTTACGACTAGAATTATAGAAATTCAAGCGATAGATGCAAATGAAATTTTTAGTACAAATCTTCCTAGCTTCGCTAGTTTGGAATATTTAGGGAATGGGCAAGCGCAATTAGTTTTGACACCTGAAGGAACAAATATTGGAGAGCATCTTATCTCACTTGTAGCCATCAATAGTGACGGTATATCTTCGTTGACCATAAAAGCCACGGTAACCCTTAAAGATATTGTGAATTTTAATTCTCCAGTTTTTAATCCAGTAAATAATATTGTACTCGCTTCGGATAGTTCTACTTCAGTAATTATTTCAGCGAATAATGCAACTAATATTTCGGTTTCCAATATTCCTAATTTTATGACTTTCAATTATAGTGGAGGAGATGAAGGAATATTAATTATCGAACCAAATGGAGGAGATGAAGGAAATTATTCGCTTCAATTTTATGCGCAAGGAAATTATGGAAATGACGTATTAGATTTATTTGTTTATATAGAAACGCCTACAATAATTGATACCATTCCACCTGACCCTGATGCAGAAATTCTATGTGAGTTGACTTCATTAGAAACCTTTTCTACACTACCAAATTTCGATAATCTATTTGATGAATTTTCTATTGCTGGAGATCCTGCAGCAGGAGTTGGAGGCAATCCTGTTACAGCTTGGACACCAAGTTGGAAGTCAGAAGATTTTCCAGTTATAGGTTATATAGATTTAGGATCAGTACAGGAATTGTCAAAGATATTTTTATTTGATGTGAATGGCTCAGGAACATTTAATATCTATACAGGAACGACTCCTGTTGATATGAATCCTACGCCAATCATTACCGATCATCTTACCAATTATCAACTTTGGAATGAACATGAATTAAATATAGAAACTCAATATTTATTTTTTGAAATGGAAGCTCCATTAGCTCTAGTATCTGAAATATTGGTGTACGGAAATTGTAATATTATTATTGATACGATTCCGCCATTTTCAATTTCGGATTTGGAAATAAATAATATAACAACTAACTCCGCTACATTAAGTTGGAGTCCATCAGGAGATGATGGACACAAAGGAAAAGCAAGTTCTTACGAAGTTCGATATAGTGATAAACCGATTACAGATGGTAATTACTATGAACTTCCAGTTGTTCAAATAGATACGGTAGCTTATACCGATACAATAATTACAGCGACTATTGAAGGAATATTTTGTAACACATTATATTACTTTGCGGTGAAAGCATTAGATAATGTAGGGAATCCATCGCCAATATCTAACGTAGTTTTTGATTCTACAGGTGCGTGTAGTGGCGATATTACGATCACGATTACTTATGATACTGCGCTCGTTACGACTCCCGAAGTATTGATTTCTCGCTTGCGTTATAACAAAGCATTTGCATATAGTTTGACTTTGGATGATGGGAGTGTTTGGGAATACAATGTTACGTTTCCGATATTGAATGGAGGAATCACTCCTGATGGAGAAGAACAACCTGGTCATTTTTATACGGATGGTTGTGGAAATGATATTGCATTCAAAGCAGGAGTTGCAATCAATGGTCAACACATATTAGATGAACCTTTTGAAAATACTTTTATGGCTTGGAGTGAAGTGAAAACGCTGTTTGATGCAGGCTGGGATATTATCAATCATAGCTACTCGCATTGTTCATACACTTGTAGCAATTATAATGCAGAGGTATCTAATAATGTAGCTATCGTACAAGATAAGATAGGATTTACGATGTCTCATTTTGCAGTTCCATCGGCTGATACAGAAGGTTATCGTTGGCCAGCATTTAACAATGGGATGAAGGCTATTCATGATCAACATTTTTTGATGCCAGGTGCAGGAGGATTGCCAATAGATACTGCTAGAGATATGCACCAATTTGAATTATTTAGAAATACACTTGAATTTGAAACGCCGCCTTATGGAGGAGATATTGATAGTGTTGCCATGCTAACTGATGATGGAGATCATTATTGGTTTAGTGAATATGCTCATAGAGTAGGTTACCAAGGAGAGCCTTTTATATTTGTTTTAGCAGATGATTTTATTGACTATATGAGTTATATGGAAAATCAGTATGGACGATATGGTAATGATAAAATTTGGGTTGCTCCTGTACAAGAAGTATATGAATATATTCAAATACGTGATAATGCAATTATTGAAAATATTTCAACTTCTGGAAATGAAATGACGATTAGTTTTGACATGTCTAATATTCCATTGAATCTAAGACGACATGCTTTGAGTTTGCAATTGGGTACAGAGAATTTTCCAGATATATGTGATGTAGAAGTTAGTGGTGCGGATTATCATTATAATATAGATGGATTGATTAATCTGAATTGGTAAATAGAATTTACCAGTTTTGTTTTTATAAAATTGAAAACCTATTCTCATTTTGAGAATAGGTTTTTTATTTTTAAATATGTAAAATATTGAAAGTCAATACTTTACGGGATATATTTTTTCGGTACAAACTTGGAATTGTATATAGCAAATACAATCAACCATGTCAATACAAAGAAAAATATTTATCCAAGAACTCTTTCAATTCCTTAATGATAAGGACTATTTGTTATTAAAATTTACAGAAAGTAATTTAGATGAAATAGGGGAGAATTCTGATTTAGATATTTTATTACCTCAACGGAATTGGGAAGAGATCAGATTCTTTGCAGAATGTAAAAGTATTGTTACAAAAGTAAGTTGCCAAAAACAAAGTACAATGTGTCAATTGTTTTTACAATTTTCGGACGGTGGTTTTTTGCAGATTGATTGTCTATTTAAATTGATTAGAAAAAGTTTAGTTTATCTATCTAACGAATATTTATTTTCTAATCAGATCATTAAGAGTGGCGTAAAAACATACTCAACGTTTTGTCTCTTTGAACATCTTATTGCATTTAATCAATTGAATCATTCAGGTCTTCCAAAAAAATATATTCAGTTTTTTCAAAACCTTCCTCAGCAAGAGTTGAATGAAATTTTAGAAAAATTTCATCAAAAATATAATTATAAAATAATAACACTTTTACAAGTTTCAGAATTTAATTCCTCCCTTCAAATTCAATTAAAAAAAATAGCTAAGTCTCTTATTAATAATCAAGGGATCTCCAAAATAACTAACAGATATTCACATGTATTAGATAGCGTGGTTAATTTAAAACGGCAGCGTGGCTTTTTGATTTCGTTTAGCGGAGTTGATGGTGCAGGGAAGAGTACGATTCTAGAAGCTACGCGTCGTTTACTTTCAGAAAAATTCAGAAAAAAAACAGTTGTCATTCGACATCGCCCTTCAGTACTACCAATATTAAGTAGCTATAAATATGGAAAAACTACTGCCGAAAAAAGAGCAGCTACTCGATTGCCTCGTCAAGGAAAAAATACAAGCCAGTTCAAATCTCTTCTTCGATTCGCATATTACTATACCGATTATTTAATCGGTCGGAGTTATATTTTTTGTAAATATCAGTTACGTAATTACATTGTTTTATATGACCGATATTATTTTGATTTTATTGTAGATGGCAAGCGAACGAACTTAGAATTAGATGCTTTTTTACCGAAACAATTATATCGGTTTGTTCAAAAACCAACATTGAATTTTTTCCTATACGCTCCCGCTGAAACGATCTTGGCTAGAAAAAAAGAACTAAGCTCCGAGGCAATTAATTCGCTAACTATAAATTATAAAAATTTGTTTGATGAACTAGAAGAAGAATATCCTCAACATTATCATTCGATTAAAAATATTCATTTGAATGAAACGCTTGACTTTATTTCCAAACAAATTAAAGAGGTAATCTAACCCCAACGGGGTTTAGTAGAATAGCAAGGGGCATCGCCCCTTGAAAAAAACAAGATAGAAGGAAGCTCTGAAAGAGCGAAACAGTAAGTAATACATTTCGACCCTTCAGAGCTTACGTAAAAGTATTGTTACAGACAAGGGGCGATGCCCCTTGCTATTTTGTTTGACCCCGTTGGGGTCTTTTAAATAGATACATTTAAAAAAAAAAATACCATGCTAAAATCAATCATCACCTATTTTATAAAGAAAAAAAATCCTCACTTCCAATTAGATGAATCCGTTACTTCTAATTTATTGATAGAGTTAACGATACAAAAGTTAATGCAAAAAATAAGAGGTAAACGACTATGGTTATCCTTACGTTCATCGCAACAATTGTTTCTTGGGAAAGGCGTGAAGTTTTTCAATCTAGCAAATATCAAATTTGGAAAATGGGTGCAACTTGAAGATCATGTATATATAAGTGGACTAAGTAAAAAGCCTGTCGAGTTGGGCGATAATGTAAAAATCGGAGCATGGAGTAATATCGTTGCTTCTACTTCTTTCGATAATATTGGAGAATTTATCAAGATAGGAAACAATGTAGGTATTGGCGAATATGCTTACCTCGGAGGTGGCGGCGGTTTAGAAATTGGAGATGATTGTATTATCGGACAATACTTTAGTTGCCATCCGGAAAACCATTGTTATAAAAATACTGATGAATTAATCCGATTACAAGGAGTTACTCGAAAAGGTATTTCGATAGGAAAAAATTGTTGGATAGGTGCAAAGGTGACAATACTCGACGGAGTAACGGTTGGTTCAAATTGCGTGATAGCAGCAGGGGCAGTCGTCACTAAAAATATGCCTACCAATTCAGTAATAAGAGGCGTTCCTGCAAGAGTTTTAAAAACTATAAATCAAAACGAAAAAGCAAAAGACGTAGTTACAAAATTGACAAATTCTGAAACAATCTTTTTAAACTAAGCCTTATGAAAAACATCCCAAAAGTTTTATTAACCGCTTATGCAGTAAATCCTTACAAAGGTTCTGAAGATGGAACAGGTTGGAATATGATTCTCCAAATTGCTAAACATAATCAAGTCATTGCCATCACTCGGAAAAATAATCAAGCAGCTATCGAAAAATATATGATGGAGAATCCAATGGGTGAAGTAAGCAATTTGACATTCACTTATTTCGATTTACCTTACTGGATGCGATGGTGGAAAAAGGGTGGGAGAGGTGCGCTATTATATTTCTATTTATGGCAATTAGGAATTGTGTTTTTTATTTTAAATAAAAAAATGAAATTCGATATTGCTCATAATTTGAATTTCCATAATGATTGGACACCTTCTTTTTTGTGGGCTTTGGGTAAGCCATTTGTTTGGGGACCTGTCGGTCATCATCCTGCGATTCCAAAAGAATACTTGATTCATAGTGCTGGAAAAAAAGCGTACTATTTTGATCAATTAAAATGGTGGACAAAAAAATGCTTTTGGACTTTTGAGCCTTTTGTGAAAATTGCAAAATGGAAAGCTTCAAAAATTATTACAATTAATAGTAGTGTTCAAGAAGTTTTAAATTTTCCAAAAGAAAAAGAAATCAGACTTCCCGCAGTAGCAACTACAACTCCTAATAGAAAAAAAAGAAAGAGCAAGAATAACAAATTTAATATTTTATCAATCGGACGTTTTACGCCACTCAAAGGATTTGATATTACGATTGAAGCTTTCGGACATTTTTATCATCAGCTAAATATTGAAGATAAGTACGATGTACAATTAACTTTAATTGGAAAAGGATCAGAGAAAAAAGCACTTCAACAACTCGCCGAAGATTTAGAAATTGCTCATGCAGTAAATTTTATTGATTGGATGAGTCGAGCAGAATTGGATGAATATTTTGCGACTTCTTCTGTGTTTTTATTTCCTTCTCATGAAGGTGCGGGGATGGTTGTTCCAGAAGCTTTATCTTTTGGGTTACCTGTTTTATGTTTTGATAATATCGGTCCAGGGGAATTTATTGATAAAACTTGTGGAATGAAAGTTGAGTATTCTAATCCACGGGAAAGTATTGTTATGTTTTCTAAACATTTGAATTTACTTTTTCATGAAAATGAAATACAAGAGGAATTATCTCAAGGTGCGATTCGTCAATTTGAAAAATATTTTACTTGGGAACGAAAAGGCAAAATTATTAGCGAAGCATATTTAGATATTTTATTCCCAAATGAAAATAGAAAAATAGTAGAGGAGAATGAGGATGTACATTTGATAATGGAAAATTAGATTTAAAGGAAAAAGTTTCTAATTAAAGCCAACGTTTTCCCCCGCTGGCGGGGGAGAAAAGTGTGCTAAATGAAAAAGTGTACGATAATAAATTAAAACCTAAATCATATTATGAAAAAAATACTTTGCACACATTTATTCAATGATTATAGTGGAAGTCCTCTAGTGCTTTCGACAGTCATAAAAGGATTTTTAAAAGAAGGATTTGAAGTAGATGTTTTGACTTCTTCAAATACAAAAGGATTCCTTTCAGCACTTCAAGTTAACTATATAGATAATGGTTATAAATTTCTGAATAACAAGTACTTACGACTTTTTATGTTTTTGATATGTCAAGTGAAAATGTTCTTTAAAACATTACAATATCGAAATAAAGATGTCGTAATTTATATCAATACTTTGTTGCCATTTGGAGTAGCTTTAGCTGGAAAGTTGATTGGGAAAAAAGTAGTTTATCATATTCATGAGACTTCTGTAAAACCTGCATTTCTAAAACACTTTTTAAAATGGGTAGCTACTCAAACTGCGCATGAATCTATTTATGTTTCTAATTTTTTAAAAGAAAAAGAAGCATTGGAAGGTGTTCCTTCCAAGGTAATTTATAACGCATTGTCCAATGATTTTATAACTACGTCCAAACAATATCAAAACAAAAAATCATCAAAAAATAATTTTGTAGTTTTAATGTTATGCTCTCTAAAAGATTATAAAGGTGTAAATGAATTTGTAAAATTATCGAAAGCGTTACCGCAAATTATTTTCGAATTAGTGTTAAATGCTGAACTTGAAGACATCCAATCTTTTTTTCAAAAAAATGACTTACCAGAAAATTTAATTTTATTTCCTCGACAAAATAATGTGCATCAATTTTATCAAAGAGCAAATTTAGTCGTTAATCTTTCGCATCCTAAAAATTGGATTGAAACTTTCGGAATGACTTTATTGGAAGGAATGGAATATGGAATTCCTGCGATTGCTCCACCAATCGGAGGTCCAACTGAAATTGTAAAATCTGGATGGAACGGCTATCAGATGGATCAAAGAGAAGTCGAAAAAATTGCGAATAAGATTTCAATAATCCACACAGACAAAAATCTATATCAAGAATTATCATCGAATGCAAAAACGATGGCAAGTAATTTTAATGAATCAAAAATGTGTGGTGAAGTGATAGGCGTGTGTTATAAGTGTTTAAGTGTATAGGTGTATATGTTGTTCTCAATTCTTGTATGTTTTTTTGTATTTGATTAAATGAGAAGAAAGCTTAGCAAGTCCGAGGACAACATATACACCTATACACTCATACACATAAACACATAATTCCCTATATTTGCCACATGCAATTAGTAGTCGATATAGGAAATTCAAATATAGTACTTGCGCTTCATGACGGAGCGGAATGGAAGCACACTTTTCGTTTTGAAACATCAAAGGAAGAGTCATCACTTTATTATAAAATGAAAATCGTCAACCTTTTTTGGGAGGCTGGAATTATTCCAAGTCAGATCGAAAAATGTGTTTTTAGTAGTGTCGTTCCAGAACTTAAAAATTGTTTTGAAAAGATCTTAACTGAGTTATTTTCAAAACCACCTATCGTAGTTCATCCTTCTATTTATCCAAAAATAAAACTGCTGACAGATAATCCTAATGAATTAGGAACTGACCTTTTTGCGAACGCTGTCGCTGCTCATCATTTATTTAAAAAAGATTGTATCGTTGTTGACTTTGGAACTGCTTTGACTTTTACCGTTGTTTCCAAAGAAGGAGAATTGCTAGGTGTGAATATCGCTCCAGGTTTAAAAACTGCAATTCAAGCATTGGTAGGAACAACTTCACAGTTGCCAGAAGTGTATCTGACTTTGCCAAAATCAGCGATTGGAAAAAATACAAATTCTGCTATTCAAAATGGAATCCTTCGTGGATACGTCGGACTAGTTCGTTATCAATTACATTCAATTCGAAGAGAAGTAGGAGAGCAATATATCGCTGTCGCTACTGGTGGACTTTCTAAAATTTTGGGCGGTCTGCAAAATGATTTTGAGGTGGTGGATATGAATTTGACGGTTGAAGGGCTGCGGATTATTGGGGAAGATTTTGGGAATTAGGAGTTTGACGAGTTGACTTTTTTACGATTTAACTGAATAAGGGAACATTCGAACAAGGATTTAAGAATTTCGAAATTCTGTCAAATAACTTGTTATACTTTCAACTTATACTTACTTAGTAAGTATATTGTTATAAAAAATGAAAAATGCAAACCAATTTGTATTTTGTGTCTTAATTTTTTAAAAATCTTAATAACAACTATAAAAGAATAAAAATGAAAGAAGCAGTAATTGTATCTACCGCAAGGACCCCAATTGGAAAAGCCTACAAAGGTGGTTTTAATGCAACGCAAGGACCGACGCTTGGAGGCTTTGCAATTCGAGAAGCAGTTCGTCGAGCAGGAATTGATCCTGCGGAAGTTGATGATGTGATTATGGGAAATGCATTGACGCAAGGAACTACTGGTGGCAATATCGGACGACTTTCAGCATTGGCTGGAGGATTGCCTATTACGGTGAGTGGAATGACGATTGATCGACAATGTTCTTCTGGGATGATGGCGATCGCAACTGCTGCCAAACAAATTATGTATGACGGAATGGACATTGCAATTGGTGGAGGATTGGAGTCGATTAGTTTGGTTCAAAATGATAAGATGAATCGCTACCAAGCTGTTGATAAAAAATTAGTAGCCGCTCATAAAAATGTGTACATGCCGATGTTGCAAACTGCGGAAGTGGTTGCCAAACGATATGGAATTTCAAGAGAGCAACAAGATGAATATGGTTATCAAAGTCAGATGCGAACTGCCGCTGCTCAAGCTGCTGGAAAATTTGATGATGAAATTATCGCTGTCGATACTATTAAAGGTGTGATGAATAAGGAGACTAAAGAGATAAGTTTTCATGAAGTAAATATTACAAAAGATGAAGGGAATCGACCTACGACAACCATGGAAGGATTAGGTGGTTTGCGATTGGTGATCGAAGGTGGAACGATTACGGCAGGTAATGCGAGTCAACTTTCTGACGGTGCATCAGCATGTGTTTTGATGGATAGGAAAATGGCAGAGCAAAGAGGAATAACTCCTTTGGGTATCTATAGAGGAATTGCTGTGGCAGGAACAGAACCTGATGAAATGGGAATCGGTCCTGTATTCGCAGTTCCAAAATTATTAAAAGCGAATGGTCTTAAAATGAGTGATATTGGTTTGTGGGAATTGAATGAAGCATTTGCTGTTCAAGTACTTTATTGTCGGGAACGATTAGGTATTCCTGATGAACTTTTAAATGTAAATGGTGGTGCAATTTCTATTGGACATCCTTATGGAATGACTGGATCTCGAATGGTTGGTCATGCTTTGATTGAAGGAAAAAGACGTGGTGCGAAGTATGTGGTTTGTACGATGTGTGTTGGTGGTGGAATGGGTGCTGCGGGATTGTTTGAGGTGATTTAGAACGGTACTCGAACTTTTTTTGAATTTCGAATATTGAACAAGGAATTTTGAATTTCGAAGTTTTGTCGAATGTTCTTGTTTCACTTATAATCATAAAATCGAATTCTTCATTTTGAAGAATTCGATTTTTTAATTTATTTATAACAATACACTTACGAAGTAAGTCTAAGTTGAAATTAAACTTCAAGATAAATTACTTTGAGCCTAACTCATATTGAATTCCAATAGAAATTTGTAAATATTTAGTAAGATCTTTTTTTGGTGTATTAAAATGATATTTAGTTTCTAAGAAAGTAGAGACTTTGGGAGTTATCATATAATGAGCACCAAACCCAATTCCTGAAAAAGTGTTTCCTTTGAAATAATCTTCTAATTCTTTGTTTTTTGAAATTACCTGCCCAGCCGAAATTAAAATTGGAAATCTCCATTTTGAAGAATCCCTATTTTCGTTTAAAACAATTCCTGTGGAAATTTGAAGAATTCCGCTTCTATTAATTACTTTACCTCTTGCAACATTTTCTTCTTCAAAAAAAAAGGTATACTGACTTTTCATAAAAAAACGATCAATGAGTCTATACTCTAAATGTATTCCTCCACCTATCCCTGAATTATTATTAAAAATTGGAGCGTAATTAAAAGAACTACCGATATGATAAGAATGTGTCACTTGTCCAAAGGCTCCTAAGGAGAAGTAAAAAAACATTGTGATTATTAATATTCGTTTCATCAATGTTCTATTATTATTTGAGTTCTAAATTCACCATTATCTAATCTACCATAATATAGATCCTCAAATCTTCTTTCAGCATATAAATCACATTCTATTTTGAAGGTAACATCATAGGTAGATATATTTCCAGTTTTTTCAACACTAAGCTGACTAATTTCAAACTTAAGATTATTTTGAATATATTCTCTAGGGGTTAAATTAGTTCCAGTAACAGGTACTACAAGTTCATTCTTCTTTTTGTAATAATCATATCCTGGTAGTAATACAGTATGCCAACCAATTCCGAAATCCCACCCACTATATTTATCTATTTCAGGACTACGAAGATCTAATTTTCCTTCTTTTAAATACTTATCTAAATAAAACATTTCAGAATGAATTGTTGAATCAGCAAGATGAGGTGTAGTAATTTTTACCCATGGTTGAAAATCTTTATGTATTCCTATTATATTATCAAATATTGGAGGATAAATTGAAACCTCATAAAATGAATTAAAAACCCCATCATTTGAATTGGTATTAAAAGTTGCGGAAGGAGCTGTATTGGTGACAGTAAAAATACTATTTGAAAACCAATAATCATTCTGTGGATATGAAATACAAAAAGGTTCTCCATTAACTTCACCTTTAAAATATATTTTACTTTCAATATCTTCTTCACAAGTGAAAACCATATTTTCAACAGAGTATTCATTGGTTTGCTCAATAAGACTAAGTTCTTTTTTGCATCCGAAAAAAATAACTAAACCAAGTATTAAAATATAAATTGTGTTTTTCATGATATTAAATTTAATATAACTTTCTTAGAAAACCTAACGGGCAACTGAAGTTGGCAATTGCATAAAACGAAACCCAACATTTTTTGTATTTTGAATTTATTGCTCGAATTAAAGCAATTATGAAAGAGGAACATTTGACTTCTAATATTAAACGATTTCAAATGCCTGCGATTGAATAATTTTTTTTACTACTACGCTAGCACCTTGCGGAGCAAAGGCGCTAGCGGTAATGGTAG
>JALZVK010000075.1 GCA_023301005.1 Saprospiraceae bacterium
CGTTTTTTGCCTTGATTATCGACAAAATCTAATTCGATATATACGACACCTTCCAATTAATTCGGTATTACCTCTTCTTCTAATTTGGCTATTTCACAAAGTTGCACAGAGATTTTTCACAGAGGTACACAGAGAAAAAAGAAATCGCTTCAATGTCTTACGACATGAAGCGATTTGACTAAAATTTCATATTGATTTTTCCAAAAAATATTTCTTTTTTTGGGAATCAAATATGATGACTAAACTCCCATATTCTTATATTCAAAATATCATTTCTGATATTGATTATTATCTATGTATTTGTACGTATCCACTTAAGTCTACAACTTTTCCTTGGGCATCTTTATATTGGAAAACGTAGAAGTAAGTTCCATCAGGAAGTAATTTTCCATTCCATGTACCATCCCAAGTATTTAAGTAACCTTCCGCAAAATATACTTCATTACCCCAACGATTGAAGATATTTAATTCATTATCAGGGTAATTTTCAACTCCTTCAATAAAGAAGAAATCATTAACTCTATCGCCGTTAGGAGAGAATCCTGTGTACACCACTAAGTCAGCACATGTTACAAAGAATGAAACTGTAGTCGTATCACAACCGAATGTATTACAGAGTACATATTCCAATTCGTCAGGTACGGCGGTATCACAATAATCTGTATTCGGAGTATAGGTAATAGTTCCGTCAGGATTTATTGTGGCGTTACCATATGTTGGTTGATTCAATATGTAAACTGTATCGAATGTTCCGTTGATACTATCGTTATTCATAATTTCAACAATAGCAGAACTATTGAATTGAAGTGTAGCTGAATCAGGAACTGCAACTGGTAATGTATCTGTTGGAATATTTTCAATCACAGTTACATAAATGTAAGTCGTATCACATATTCCTAAATCATCACAAAGCACTACACATGAACTATCCATTCCTATATCCACTCCTTCGTATTGTACGCACCATGTTCCATCTATTTGATTAAAGATGACAAACTCACCTGATGATTCTTCACAGAAGTTTTCGTAGCTCACTATGTTTCCTAATAACTCATCAGTAGGAATACACATCGTATCAATTGTATTAACTAAAATCGTATCAACTAATATATCTGGTCCTAGACATGTAACTGTTACTGTAACTGTATCCACACATCCTGTAACATCATTTGCAAATATCAACTCATTAACTCCTTGGTCGAGATATAACTCTGTCCATTTAGCTAGAAGGTTAGCATTTACTTCGATAGTTGCAGATGAACCTGTATTAGTTTGGTCAATTTCCATATAACCAAAATTATTCTTAGTGTCACCTCCACTTACTACTAATGTAACTGGATCAAACACCCAAGTACTTGCTGTATCCCAAACATTCATCGAGTCAACTAACTCTGGTATAGTCATAAATACTGTACTAAAGATTTCACCATTAACCATCCATGATTTCAATTCATAAGGTCCTGCGTTTCCTTGACCTGGTAATACGAAGAAGTGATAAGATACAATACTATCGAAATTACAACCTCCAAATAAACCTTGATATAATTCTCCATTATTTGTTATTGTATAATTTAAAATACTATCTAAGTTTATTCCTGCACAATAGTCGCCAGGGTCAGTACAGTTCTCTGTAAGTATAGTAACTGCATCATCAAAGATGAAATTATTATCTACACATGGCGGATCGAAACATGTAATGGATACATTAACTATATCGGTACAGCCTGTTGCATTTTCTGTAACTATCAATTGATGATTTCCTACTCCTAAGAGTAATGCTGTATTATTAGTTTCACAACTTTCTAATGTGCCATTGTAGTCGGCGCCATTATTTGTGATAGTGTATTCTGAAATATTACTAAATGGTATTTCTAAACAAATACTAAACAACGTATCACAATCTTCAGTAGCCAATTGAACAGTTTCAGTCGTGATGAAATCTTCACAGTCAGGAATTACTGTAATGATAAGTATTGTAGTATCACACAATCCGTTTATATCACATGTTACTACACATGTTGTATCCATTCCTACAAAATCAGTATCTGGAATATAAACTAAACAAGTGTCTAGTGAATTGATCATAACTGTTCCATTAGCAGGATCACTACATGGAAGCGTTGCTCCAAATGTTCCTGGCAATTCTGAAATATCTAAACAAATACTATCTAATTGAGTATTTTGTAAAGTAGTAAAGTAAAGTGTATCAGGATTTAAGCAGTTCGTTTCTCCATCAATTACAACTTCATATTCAGTTGCACAATCACCTCCGTCAGTTGCTGTTACTGTATAAGTACCAGGAGCTAAATCACTTCGACTATCTATGATAAATCCATCACTCCATGCATAAGTATAAGTAGAAGGTTGTAGTGTAACCATTCCGTTGCTTTCAGCACAATCCGCTGGCGTTGTGATAATATCTACCACTAATCCATCAATCGCTTGTACTGTGATAGTATGAACTATGAAACATGCATCATTTGCATTTGTAATCGTTACGGTATAGTCGCCAGCGACTAAGTTAGTTGCTGTATTTAAATTTCCGTTAGGCGTAGACCAATCGAAAGTATAGCTACTGATGACATCTTGCATTGTAATGTTAATATTTCCATTTGCAAGACTACAGTTTTCTTCATCTACTTCAATTAATGCAATCATTGGGTCAGTACATTGACAATCGTCAGGAACAATAACTATCATATCAGTAGTACATCCTGAAGCATCCGTTATTGTCAAATCATAAGAACCTGCTGCCAAGTCAACTAAGTCTTGCGGGTTATCAGTTCCTGTGATATGCGCCCAATCGAATGTATAATTAGGAGTACCATTTGAAATATTATTAATTGTAATTGCTCCTAAGTCATCACAAGTTTGAGCAACTACATTTGTAGTAGCTGTAATTGGTGCTGGCTCAAGTACTTCAAAACAATTTGAAGTAATAAAACAACCATTAGCATCTTCTATACTTATGCAGTACTCTCCTACTGGTAATGCACCATTAGTTACGTCATCACCTGTTGCCGAATTTGTAATAGACAATACAGGTGGGTGAAAGAAGAATGGTGAGAAGTTCACATTGAATTGAGCTTCTCCATCCGCACTACCAACACATGTCGTGTAAACAATAGTATCTTGGAAAAATACCGTTGCCTCTCCTGGTGTAACTTGTATGATGTTAAATGTCGTGCTATCTTGACAACCTGTTTGATCATCAGTTACCGTAACTGCGTAACTTCCAACAGGTAAATCTGTTCTTACACCTTGGTCAAATCCATCACTCCAAATAAATGTATAATCACCACTTCCATTTTCTACATTAATAGTTGCTGCCCCAGTTGATGTACCTTCACATCCTGCCTGAGTAACATCCACAACTATATCTAATGGGTTATCAGATCCTACAACTACAGTTGTAACTGTTGTACATCCTGAAGCATCAGAAATCGTCACATCATAAGTGCCTGCGGCAAGGTTACTATTTGTAAATCCAAATACGCCATTGCCCCAATCGTAAGTCAAAGTATTAGGTTGGAAAATTACTTCTCCATTAGAACCTGTACATGATGCTGGAGTATTAGAAACTACTGTTGCAACTGGTTCTATATTATTATTACCAACTGTAAATGTAGTATCGAGAACACAAGTTGCATCTAGAATATGTTGGATGCTTAATTGATAAGTTCCAGCAGTTAAGTTATTTGCAATCGTGCTATCGCTTACATTTGGAGTCCAAATAAAGTTGTAGTCATTTACATTTCCTACGACTGCGAGTTCAATTGTTCCTTCTCCATTACCACATTCCTCATCTGTGATGTTGGTAGTAATTAGAGGCAATTCGCAAACAAACGTATCGCAATTATTATCAATTATTATATTTTGTAAAATAGAAGTACAGCCATTTGCATCAGTTGCGGTTACGCTGTAGTTCCCTTGATTTAAGTTATCTAATGTTGCAGTTGTTGCTCCATTTGACCAAACGAAATCAAGTGTGTCAGGTGAAATAATTATTCCTCCTATTCCTAAATCACAAC
>JALZVK010000076.1 GCA_023301005.1 Saprospiraceae bacterium
CCTTAAAAAAAGGCAAAAAAAAAGTGAGTTAAGAACCAACCTTACCCCCCAATAAGCCGGCTCCACTCACTTAGTTTAAGGTCACTTCTGACCTTAAAGATCTTTACATAAATAATTCCTTCTGTTCAATAGTGTTCTTAAGTGTTCTTTCAAAAACGGGGGTAACCGGGAGGAATTTGTAAAAATCTATTCTTAAATCTCATACTTTAGTATGAGCGTATATTTTCAAAAAAGTGAGTAATGAGACCGATCTTACCCCCCAATAGAATCGGCCTCACTCACAATTTAAGGTCACTTCTGACCTTAATTCTTTATTCAAAATCAATACAGCGTATTGATGAATTTAATCACGTCTGTAACAAATCTTGGGAGAATCTAAAAACAGGGGATTGTATTTTTGAAGAGTAAACTTTATGTTTTCTCATTCGCAAAGACATATATATATTTTCAATAACTGTGCCAGTTGAAATTTTAATGATTTTTTATCAAATAAAATTCAACACATTTGAAATCCCTTTTTTCAATTCTCTAACAACTTATTTGCATTAAATCAACTAAGTTATTTTGTAATGCTTTTCACTTTAGAAAAACATAATTAGTTACGTTTTAGAGTTTTGCAATTTTGAAGCCACAACGAGTCAATTTGTTTTCTTTTGTAATAAATCTGTGACACGAGAAAATTTGACATATATGTTTTTTTATTTATTTAAATAACTAAAACGGAAGTTTTGACTATATTCATGAAAAGCTAATAGCTAAAAGGGCTTGAAGGGCATAAATGACAGTCAAATTGTCAGGTTTTATGCAATGGCATGTGGTTTGGAAGAGGATAAAATGTATCTTTTAAAGACTTTATTTTTTTTAATAAAACGTAGAAAAAATAATATTTACTTTGAACAATATCTTAATCCATAAGCTGACATCAGCTTATTAAGTATGATTAGTAATAATTATGGACTCATACTTATATTTAAATAAGAAAAATCAAAAACAAAATAACTATGCAAAAAGGTAGTATATCAGTACAAACGGAAAACATCTTTCCAATCATCAAACAATTTCTCTATTCTGACCAAGAGATATTTTTAAGAGAGTTAGTTTCTAATGCAGTCGATGCAACTTCTAAATTAATAACACTTTCAAATAGAGGTGATATTAAAGGTGATATTGGCGATACCACTATAGAGGTATCAGTTGATAAAGAAAATAAAACGATTACGATTGCGGATAAAGGAATCGGAATGACTGAAGATGAGGTCATGAAGTATTTGAATCAGGTTGCTTTTTCAAGTGCTACAGAGTTTTTAGAAAAATATAAAAATGAAAGTTCTATCATTGGACACTTTGGTTTAGGTTTCTATTCTGCATTTATGGTTGCAGATAAAGTGGAAGTGCAAACTCGTTCTTATAAGAAAAATAAAAAAGGAACAACTTGGACTTGTAATGGAGATCCTGAATATACATTAGATAGTAATGATAGAAAAACTAGAGGTACAGATATTATTCTACATGTAAGTGATGATAGTACTGAATTTTTGGATGAAGGAAGAATCGAAGGATTATTAACTAAGTATTGTAAATTCCTTCCTGTAGAAATTAAGTTCGGTACAAAAACTGAAACAACTTGGGAAGGTGAGGACGATGATAAAAAAGAAATCAAAACTGAAGTTGATAATATTATCAACAATCCAAATCCTATTTGGAAGAAGAAAGCGAACAAATTAAAAGAAGAGGATTATAAGAAATTCTATAATGAATTATATCCTTATAGTACACCTCCAATGTTTTGGATTCATTTGGATATTGATTTTCCATTTAACTTAACTGGAATTTTATATTTCCCAAAATTGGGAAATTCAATTGAAGTTCAAAAAAATAAAATTCAACTTTACTCGAATCAAGTTTATGTAACTGATGAAGTAAAAGAGATTGTTCCAGAATTTTTGACTTTACTTCATGGAGTAATTGATTCTCCTGATATTCCATTAAATGTATCAAGAAGTTATTTGCAGAGTGATGCTAATGTGAAAAAAATCACAGGTTACATTACTAAGAAGGTAGCGGATAAATTAGCAAGTCTTTTCAAAAAGAAAAGAGAAGACTTCGAATCGAAGTGGGATGACTTAGGAGTGTTTGTTAAATATGGAATGTTATCAGAAGAGAAGTTCCATAAGAAAGCGGTGAAGTTTGTTTTATTAAAAGATGTAGATGGTAAGTTACATACTATCGAAGAGTTTAAAGAAAAAATCAAAGCTACTCAAACTGATAAGCATGATAAGTTAGTGATGGTTTATACTAATAATCCAAGTGGAACTGACACCTATATAGAGGCTGCTAAAAATAAAGGTTATCACGTATTACAATTTGATAATGTAATTGATAATCACTTCATGCAACACATGGAAGGTAAGTTAGGTGATACTACCTTTGTAAGAGTGGATTCTGATACTGCTGATAACTTAGTTCAAAAAGATGAAGTGACGGAATCAGTAATGAGTGAAAAGGAGCAAGAGAAAGTGAAAACTTTATTTGAAAGTAAAGTAACTCAAGCAGGAGCTTCAATTACTATGAAGGCTTTATCACCTGATGATTTACCAGTTCAGATTACTCGTCCTGAATTTATGAGAAGAATGAAAGAGATGCAAGCTATGCAAGGAGGAGGAGGAGCAATGGGTGGATTTCCAGATAGTTATAATGTAGTAGTTAATACGAATCATCCATTAGTTGCAGAGAAGTTAATCAAGATGAGAAGCGAAGAGAAGAAAGAAGATTTTGTTAATCATCTTTATGACTTGGCTCGATTGAATCAAGGAATGTTGCAAGGAGCGGAATTGAGTACATTTGTAAATAAGAGTTTAGAATTCTTGAAATAGAATTTTAAAATTTAAAAATACGAAAAGAGTAATTGAGCAATCAATTGCTCTTTTTTTTATGGATTAGAGAGGAGAGGCCATGCCATGCGCTTTGCTTATTGAGAGAGGAGAGAAGAAGAAAAGATTTACTTAGATTTTTTATCAGTCTCTTTTCTCTCAGTAAGCAAAGCGCACGATCTCTCTTCTCTAATCTAAAAAAAGAAAAGGGATAAGCGTTTCCACTCATCCCTTTTATACTACAAGATGACTTTACAAATTAATCAGCCACCCCTGTAACTAATAATGATACTTCATTTCTCAACACTTCTATAAACCCTTGGTTAATACCAAAAGTCATCCGTTCACCATTTTGTTTAGTGATACTCACTTCTCCTTCCGTAAGTGCTGACACTAGGGGGGCGTGTCCTTTAAGTATTTGAAATTGACCACCAATACCTGGTACCTTTACCGAGTTGATTGGCCCTTGAAATACTTCTTTATCTGGTGTAAGAACTACAATGTTCATTCTTATTTATTTTTTAATATCGAGTGAATTATTAATTCTTAATTAAGCAGTTGCTTCTGCTAACATTTTCTTACCAGCTTCGATTACATCATCAATCGAACCTTTCAAGTTAAATGCTGCTTCAGGATACTCATCTACCTCACCATTCAAAATCATATTAAATCCTCGAATAGTTTCGTCGATAGAAACTAATACTCCTTCCAATCCAGTAAACTGCTCAGCTACGTGGAATGGTTGAGATAAGAAACGTTGTACACGACGAGCTCGGCTTACTGCCAATTTATCTTCGTCAGACAACTCCTCCATACCAAGAATTGCGATAATATCTTGTAACTCATTATATCGTTGCAAAATCTGCTTAACAGCCTCCGCAGTATTATAATGCTCATCTCCAATAATTGCTGGGTCAAGAATACGAGAAGTAGAATCTAAAGGATCCACCGCTGGGTAAATACCTAAAGAAGCAATCTTACGAGACAATACTGTTGTTGCATCCAAGTGAGCAAATGTTGTTGCTGGAGCAGGGTCAGTTAAATCATCCGCAGGTACATATACTGCTTGTACAGAAGTAATCGAACCTCTCTTAGTAGAAGTAATTCGCTCCTGCATCACACCCATTTCTGTTGCTAATGTAGGTTGATATCCTACCGCTGAAGGCATACGTCCAAGTAGTGCTGATACCTCAGAACCTGCTTGAGTAAATCGGAAAATATTATCAATAAAGAATAAAATATCTTTTCCACCTTGTGGGTCATTCATATCACCATCACGGTAATACTCTGCAATTGTCAATCCTGATAATGCTACCCGAGCACGTGCCCCAGGAGGCTCATTCATCTGACCGAATACGAAAGTTGCTTTTGATTTTTCTAATTCTTTAGCATCTACAGCACTCAAATCCCATCCACCTTCTTCCATAGAGTGCATGAATTTTTCACCGTAGTTGATAATACCCGCTTCCAACATCTCTCTCATCAAATCATTTCCTTCACGAGTTCTTTCACCTACACCTGCAAATACTGAGATACCATCGTATCCTTTTGCAATATTATTAATCAACTCCTGAATCAATACTGTTTTTCCTACACCGGCACCACCAAACAATCCAATCTTACCACCTTTCATATAAGGCTCAATCAAATCGATTACTTTAATACCTGTAAACAATACTTCTTTAGAAGTAGAAAGATCTTCATAACGAGGAGGTTTTGCGTGAATCGGACGACCACCTTCTTTTGATACTTTAGGAAGACCATCAATAGGTTCTCCTACTACATTGAAAAGACGACCTTTAATTGCTTCACCGATTGGCATTGCAATTGCTTTTCCAGTATCTTCAACTTGAGTACCTCTAGTCAAACCATCTGTTGCTTCCATAGCTACAGTTCTTACACTATCTTCTCCAAGGTGTTTCTGTACTTCTAATACTAGTTTAGTACCATCTGCACGAGTAATTTCAAGTGCATTCAAAATTTCAGGTAATTTAGAATTCTCACCTGCGAAACTTACGTCCACAACTGGTCCAATTACTTGTTTAACTTCGCCTATATTTGCCATAATTTAATTGTATAATTTGATGAATTGAAGTGGGTTTTCAAAATCACTGCAAAGATACTTTTTTTGTTTCTTTTAGCAAAGGAAAATTGTTTTTGAAATCTTCTTTTTTTGAAAAAAATAAAGTGCAATGAAAATGTATGAATGTCCAAATAAAATGTTAAAATATTTTGTCATTTAAAATAATCATTATACATTTACAGCAACGACAAAATACTATAAGTACAATTATTGAATGTTTTCTCTTTTCTCTTTTCTCTTTTCTCTTTTCTCTTTTCTCTTTTCTCTTTTC
>JALZVK010000077.1 GCA_023301005.1 Saprospiraceae bacterium
TGGGGTGAATCGAAATATCATCTAATGGCAATAAGTCTCGTGTACTGGTAAAAATATCCACACTCTCTCCAGCATTGAGCACATAGATATCTTTATCACAGTCAAAACCCTCTATACATCCGTCTGCGCTTATAGAAAGTAGAAAAATTTGCTTCTTGATACCGTTATTAAGCGTTAATTCAGCTAACTCTCCCACTCCCACAATATTACCATCTGGCAACTCTATAATATCATAAAGATAAGATTCAGCATAACTGTCATCCCAAAAATTTGTTTCAGTTACCTCATGCGTTAAAAATCTTAGCCATTTAATCACCCCGTTTATAGGATTTATCCTAACTACAAAAGCGCTAAAAGTTCTTTCTATTCCTTGTCCTTGATGGATATAATTTACAGAACCGGTAGCTATAAGATCTCCATTTCGAGCAATTATTAATTCTGATACAAAGTAATTTCTATCTTCTGGATATAAATTTGAAGGTAAAGCAATATTCCATGACAAGGTATCCATTTTTTCATTCAACTTTGCGATATAACAAGTGGAGCTATTATAATAATTGAAATACAAGTCTTCTTTCGAATCAATATCTAAATTTGTATTACCTCTGGCACTCTGTGTTGCCTTTGGCACATTAAATTCTTTCAAAATCGCTCCTGTTGTGTCAATCTTTATTATTCTCACAGGGTAATCTGAAAGACTAGGACCGACATTACCTTCTTCAAAACTAAATACCATATGCGCATCCGAAGTAATTCGCAAATCAGTAATTGTAAGGAATTCATTTTCATCATATGTCCAACTTGACAATTCCTTGCTAAAATCGTTGTTATACCTTTTCACAAAACCTTTAATTCTAACTCCAGGTGTTAAATCATCGTAGTGCCCATGTATGATGTGTGAGTCATTCAATTTTTGGATACCTTCTGGAACATAACGTTTACTTGAATCGATACTTAATTGACTAGTCAATGATTCGGTTTTGGTCAGATTTGCAATGGTTACAGGAACATTATCATCATCAACTCTAACATCCTGAGTCAACATAATGATTGAATCGTTTTCTATTATAGCTGTAGAGCCTAGTCGAGGCCTATGAAATTCTACTAAATCCGTCGAAACCAGTACACCGCTTGTTGTCAATTTAGATATGCCAATGCAACTATTCTCAACATTGTCACTTTCGCATCTATTCAAACTAGTTACAATGAGGCTATCTTGATACAATAGAATATTTGCCCCTATATTTATTGGAGAGTTTTCAATACTAATTATTTTCCCATAAGTTCCTGACCCAATCTGGGAATGTAATACAAACTGTGACACGAGGCATGAAAAAAAAAGGGCTAAATACTTAATCATGTTAATTTTTTAATAAAACATTCAATGCTGGAAAATATTCCAGCATTGAATGTTTTTTTTTCAACTAATTACCTCATTAAGGCTATTTTTTGTCTTTCAATAATTTCTTCGTCATTATATATTTGAAAAATATATAGTCCCGGAGTCCAAGAATTGGTATTAAAAGATAAGAAGGCATCATTAATTTCTTGCTCTACAATTACATTCCCTGCAATATTTGTTATTTTCATATCGAGACCTTCATACCCAATTAACTCAAGATTTAAAATGTCTTGAAAAGGATTAGGATAAACATAAAATTCTTTATGTAAATTTTTTGCGTCATTATTTGTTCTTTCATCTACGGACTCTTCTTGTTCAGGCAAATTGATAACAAGAGGTGCTAAATAGCCCGTAATCTGATAGTATAAACTTTTTGCAAAACCTGCATAGCTATGATCCTTCTCCGAAATACTAAATAGTTCATTTAATTGTGATGACGGAAAGGTATATGACGACCCTTTTTCTATTCTTTCTATATTTAATCTTTGTATAAATTCATAATCAAACTCTGCCTCATTGGTAAATGCAATATTATTTAGATACTCAGTTGCTTTAATCAAGTCATTTTCTGCCATCATAGCACTAAACACAGCAATATGGTCGTCAAAGTATTGTGCTGGCGTGTATAAATTTTGCGCTGATACATAATTTTCATTTTCTAAATACAGGTCGTATAGTTGACCTTTGAATTGAGCTAAGCATCTGCCAGGAATGAAAATTTCAAATTGTTTTTGGTTTTCACTTATGTCACTTTCCAAAATACTTTGAATCTCAAAATAGAGATTGGAAATAGCTTGACTCAATCCAGCAACGTTTCGTTCAGCGTCTTCACATGGAGTATCTGGCTCTTCAGGGTCATCATCGTTACATAAATCTTCTACTTCTCCGGGTATATTTTCATTTATATAAATATTAGGATGAGCCTTAACTGCATCTATACAATTTTCAAAAGCATCATCTGGCTCATTATAAATAAATGAAAAACCAGAATTATTCCTTATTTCAGGATTACCTCCCATATCAATCACATTAGATGAAACTGAACCTTTATGTGTAAAACAATTGCCTGCAGGCGCATTACCTCCCATTTGCCTAGCAACTAATCCATATATCTCAACATCTATACGAGAAGTATTAAAACAGTTTCTTAAAAAAGATAGCTTATCATTGTCTAATGCGGCTATTATTCCTCTTTCATTTGATTCGAAAATATTATCATTTATGTTATTATCTAGATTTATCCCATTTTGCTCACAATACACTCCGAACTCCGGGCCGGTAAAATTATTAAATTCAATATTATAATTATTTAATTTCTCTAAGACTATACCATCATCACCACTAAAAAATGTATTATTTCTTATATTCAATCTACCTGTATGCGTGCCCATAGCTCTTAAACCTATAGCTGCTGTATTAAAAATATTATTGTCAATAGTCGAAGTCATACCAGCTTTAGTATTGGTAAACAAAACTTCTGAGGTGCCTCCAAAAAAGTCGTTGTTTGTAATATCGTAGCTTCCATCTTCAGCGCCTATACAATGATTTGTAAT
>JALZVK010000078.1 GCA_023301005.1 Saprospiraceae bacterium
AAAGAGAAAGAAGGTCTTCAAGATAACTCGGTAGATGTTATTTTGACTTCATTGGATGAAAAAGGTTATCCAATTATCTATACTGCAAAATTTAAAGTATTTGTAAAAACGAAATAATCGTTTTTGATTTATATGAAAAAATAAAAGCCGCTTCGATTAAATTCGAAGTGGCTTTTTTGATTTAAAAACATATTAATTTGTTATAATGTATTAATTTAAAGCTTGAACAACTTCTGTAGCAAAAACAATAAACAACTAGATGACTAATTCCCTTTTTCTAACCACTCAAATAGCTTTTGTTATTTTAGTATTCAGCCTTGTAGCTTTGCTATGGTTTGGATTGAAAAAGGTTTTAGAGAAGATGAATTTAGATGAAGATAAAAGTAATTCGCTTCTACATTATGTACTATTGACCGTTCTATTTTGGATATCATTTGTAGGCGTACTCGCGTACTTAGGTTTTTTTGAAAATTTTAAAACATTACCTCCTCTCATTGCTTTAGCAATGTTTTCACCCATCATATTGAGTCTGCTATTATTACGATCTGAAAAATTTACAACAATACTTTTACATACACCAATGAGTTGGTTAGTATATATCCAATCTTTTAGAATAGTAATGGAATTGATTTTATGGATGGTATATAGAGCAGGTTTTTTTCCTTTTCAAATGACATTCGAAGGATGGAATTATGATATCATAGTAGGACTAACAGCTATCTCAGCAGGAATGGTTTTCTTTAGAAAAAATAGAATACGACCTTACGAAGTAATAATATGGAATGTATTTGGAATCTTATTGTTAGTAACCATAGTTATGATTACCACCTTGTCAACTCCATCACCAATACGAATATTTACCAATGAACCTTCAAGTGCGATGATAGGATATATTCCTTTTATATGGTTGCCTGGGTTTGTAGTTCCGTTTGCATTTGCAATGCATTTCTTCTCTTTAAAACAAATGTATTTATTTTTAAAAGAGAGAAATAAGCAGTAATGAAATAATTAATGATAGTCGCATTCCTTATACAAGGTCGCTCAACTATTATTAATTATTTCATTATCAATTATTCATTATTAAGTACTTATGTCTAAGTACTTAATGTTCATGTCCACCCTCACCATGAGCATGACCGTGCGAAAGTTCATCAGCAGTAGCCTCACGAACTTCTTTCACTTCCACTTTGAAATTAAGCACAACACCAGCCAAAGGATGATTGCCATCAACAGTAACTGAATCTTCTTTTACATCAACTATCGTAACAGTAATAGGTCCTTGAGGACTTTGCGCTTGGAATTGCATACCGACCTGAATATCAGGAGTATCTCCAAAATGTTCCTTAGGTACGGATTGTAATAATTCCTCATTACGAGCTCCATAAGCTTCCTCAGAAGCAATAGATACATCTAATTTGTCACCTACTATTTTACCTTCTAACTCTTTTTCCAAACCAGGAATTAATGCATTAGTTCCATGTAAATATTTCAAAGGTTCTCTACCTTGTGAAGAATCTATGATTACGCCGTCATTATCAGTAAGTGTATAATCAATAGATACCACTTTGTTTTTTTCGATATTCATAATTTAGTTATTTATAATAAATCGGAAAGGTCTTCAACTTGATTGACCATGAAGAAGATGCTATTGGGTAAAATCGACAAGGTGAAAAAAGGTGGCAGAACTCGCCATGAAAAAAGTCCGCAAAGATAATTATTTTGATGAAAAAATAGATGTGTTTATGTGTATAGGTTGACGACTTAACTTGTATGACTTCTTCAAAATATTAAAAAAGATATACACTTATGTACACTCATATTCTTATGCACTTATACACATCTAAAAATATTATGATTTCCATAAGATACTTTTGTTATTTTAGAGACTTATTAAACAGAACAAAGCGTTGAATTAAATATTTAGATTATAGTCTACGTTTTTATTTTACTATTTATGACTATGGAACTGTACAAAAATAACTTATAACGTTTTGAGGATTATTCTAAATTTATACTTCGTTAAAATGCTCGCCAACCAAAAGGTTGCCTGTGCTTTTTGCCTCGTCTAAATTCAGACTAATTTCTAAAAACCTTTATAAGTTATTCTTATACAGTTCCAATATAAAAATTAAAGATCATGAAGAAATATATCAAAAGCATTTTCACAATTGTAAATGTATTGTTACTAACAGTAAATATATCTGCCCAAAAAGATTATAGTGATAAGTTATATTGGGGAGATGAATTAAAAGAACCTGCTAATAGTTACTTAGCAGAAATATTGGGAAGTGATGCAAGTGGTTTTTATGCATTACGTAAAAAAACTAAAGGAGGAATGCTAAGTGCTGATAAGCCTCAAAAAATTTATATCGAAAAGTATAACGAAGATATGAAGTTGAAAAAGGCTCAAGAGATAGATTTAAGATATAAAAAGAAGAAAAGAGATTTTGAAAAAATGTTGTTTTTAAATGGTCAATTTTATTTGATGACTTCATTTAATAATAAAGCGCATAAAGCTAATTATCTCTTTGTGCAATCTATCAGAAAGAAAACTTTGACACTCAGTAAGAATTTTACAAAAATTGCTGAGACGCCAGCACGGGATGAATATAGAGAAGGCAAATTTAATTTCCATATTTCAAAAGATAGTTCTAAAGTATTGGTTTACAGTCAATTACCTGACCAACGAAAATCGAATGAAGTATTTTCGATTTCAGTATTTGATAATGAATTTAAAAGATTGTGGGAAAAGAGAATCCAATTACCTTATCCTGACAACAAGTTTTTAGTCAAAGATTATCGAGTGGATAATAATGGGAACGTATATATTTTAGGACTCTTGTATGATGGACAATCTGGTTTGTTTAAAAGAAATAGTTCTTATCAATATGTCATCTTAGCCTATACAGATGAGGGTGAGGAAGAGGAAGAATATAATATAGATTTGAAAGATAAATTTATAACAGACCTAACTTTTAGAGTGGATAAAAAAGGGGAATTGATTTGCTCTGGTTTCTATTCAGATAAAGGTACTTTTAGTATGAAAGGAACTTATTTTTTCAAACTAGATCCTAAGACGAGAGAAATTTCAAATGAAAATTTCAAAGAGTTTGATTTCGATTTTGTAACGGAATACTATTCGGATAGAAAAAAGAAGAGAGCAGAAAAAGATGAAAAGAGTGGCAATGATAGACGGTCAGTTGAGTTATTTCAATACTCCTTAAATGACCTTATACTAAGAAGTGATGGCGGAGCTGTTTTGGTTGCAGAGCAATATTATGTAGAGCGAGATGATAACAATAATAACTTTGGTTATCCATCAGCGGTGTATGGATATAATAGATATAATAATAATTTGAATAACAGAGTAGATTATCATTATAATTACAATGATATTATTGTTGTAAATATTAGACCTAATGGTGAAATTCAATGGGCAAGTCGAATTCCGAAACGACAAGAGACAACTAATGATGGTGGATATTATTCGAGTTATGCAATGGCGATTGTTAGAGATAAAATCTGTTTTGTGTATAATGAAAATGGTAAAAATTTCGGAGCTAAAAAGAATAACAGGCGTTATCGATTTAATGGTTCTAATTCAATACTTACATTAACAGAAGTAGGAATGGATGGAAGCGTAGCAACTTATCCGCTCGGTAGTAATCGAGATGAAGGTATTATCACTCGCCCAAAAATATGTAAACAAATCGGAAAACGAGAAGTAGCTATTTTTGGAGAAAAAGGAAAACGGTTTAAGTTTGGTTCGTTAGAACTCTAATAAATACTCTCTAATAAATCTATTGTATTTTAAATTTTTCATATATAAAAGTAATTTAATGGCTAGTTTTGCTGTTAAATTACTTTTGTATTTTAGTTCATTGCTAAATACATTGTAAACTAATTAACTTTCATTTTTGATGGCTTATTTTAAAATCTGGACTTCGTTATTTTTCTCAGCCATAGCTACGGCTATGCCTTTAAAAAATGCCTCGCCAGATTTCAAAATAAACTCATCAAAATTTGAAAGAATTTAATTTACAATGTACTAAATAATTTATAACAAACATCAAGATGAAACACATTGCCATATTTGCAACAGGCGGCGGAAGTAACGCTCAAAAAATTATAGAACATTTTAAAGATAATAATGAAACTCAAGTCAGTCTGATTATTTCCAATAAAGAAAATGCTGGCGTTATTGATAAAGCAAAAGCGCATAATATCCCAACCCTAATTATAAATCGGCATGAATTTTACAAAACAAAAGATATATTAAAGAAATTACACACATTTGATATTGATTTTATAGTGTTGGCGGGTTTTTTGTGGTTAATTCCTAACTATTTAGTAAAAGAATTTCCCAATAGAATCGTAAATATTCATCCTGCGCTTTTACCGAAATATGGTGGAAAAGGAATGTATGGAATGAATGTGCACAGAGCCGTTTTTGAAGCTAAGGAGGAAGAAAGTGGAATGACTATACATTTTGTAAATGAACACTATGACGAAGGAGCTATAATTTTTCAAGCAAAATGTTTACTTGATACAACTAACTCACCTGAAGATATTGCCCAAAAAGTACTTGAATTAGAACATCAATATTACCCTAAAGTTATTGAAAAAGTAATTCGAGAATTGATGTGATAAAAGTTTGTTTAAATTTTTTTAAACATACCTAAAAACTAAACTTATTAATTAAACTAATATGAATACCTTGATAAAAGTCGAATTTATGAGATGCTTCCTTTTAGTAATTTTTTGCTTTGGTCTTTTTACTGCTAATGCCCAAAGCTGGAGGAAACTTTCCAAACTTGCAGATACACAATACAATGAAGGTAACTACGAAGAAGCTGCTATGGGATACCGTGCAGCTTGGGAAAAGAAAAAAAAGAAAAAAGAATTGATTTATAAGTCAGCCGAGAGTTACTATAAGATAAAAGATTATCGCAAAGCTGCTGAAGCATATTCTTTTATAAAAGAAGAAAATAATGGAGAAGAATTGATGTTCCCAGGTTTAAAATATTGTCGTGCCTTAAAAATGGATGGACAGTATGATGAAGCTAGTCGAGCATTTGTTTATTTTATTAATGGATATAAAGGTGATGACAAAGATATAGTAGCCAATATTGTTCAAGATGAAATTAGAGGTTGTGAATTAGGTATGCTTATGTTGGAGCAAGAACCTGGAAATTTAATCATGGAACATTTGGGAAGTAATGTTAACTCTAAAGCTGCTGATTTTGCACCTGTTCCTTTTTCGGATGATGTTTTATATTACACCTCTAATATGGTAGGGGAAACTAAAATGTATCTAACTCAAAAAAGTGAAGGTGAATGGTCTCGTTCTAGAGTACCTAAAAATTTCCCTCAAATATCTGCAAAGCATTTTGGAAATGGAGCTTTCTCTCCTGACAATAAAAGATTCTTTTATACTCAATGCGAAAAGGTAGATGCAGTTGGACGTTTGATGGAGTCTTGTGAAATCTTTGTTACACAACGTACTGATACAGGATGGTCTGCTCCTGAAAAATTAAATAATAAAGTAAACAAAGCAGGAACTACCAACAATCATCCTTATGTGGTGCATATAGATGGACGTGAAATTTTATATTTTACTTCTGACCGAATTGGTGGAGAAGGTAAAATGGATATTTGGTCTGCTTCTAGAAATATAGAGAGTGACGAGTTAGTATTTGATACGCCTAAAAATTTAGGAAGTAGTATCAATACGATGGGTGATGAGATTACGCCTTATTTCGATATGGATGAAAATGCATTATACTTTAGTTCGACAGGTAATGTAAATATTGGAGGTTTTGATATTATGAAATCTACAATGGAAGGAAGTAGTGATTGGTCAAAACCTGAAAATTTAGGTATTCCTTATAATTCAAATGCTGACGATTATTACTATCGAAAACATTCTGCTGCTGGTGGATATATTGTTTCTAATAGAAAATACGGTTTAGAAAAAACTACTTTTAGAGATGATGACATCTTTGCTTTTTCTATGCCAACTGAAAAAATGATGGCAAGCGGAAAAGTATTAGACAATATAACTAACGAAGCAATGGAAGATGTTTGGGTAGCTATCTATGAAGTTGCTGCGGAAGGTGCAATTAAGTTATTAGAGAATAAATCTTTTCCAAATGGTAATTATTCCTTCGGACTTTTACCTGATAAAAATTATAGACTCGAAGCTAATCGAGAAGGTTACTTAACAGAAGGTATTGAGATTAGTACAATCAATAATGATCAAATGGTATTTACTAATGATATTATGATTGGTAAATCTATGGACGTGAATAGAATTAGTGCTACTTCAACTCAGCCAAGTCAAACTGAAGTTCCTTCTGGAAAAATGGATGGTACTTTTAGCAATCCTCAACCTACGATGGAGATGGATAAAAATGAGTCTTTTTCAAATGATTCAGGAATGACTGAGATGATAACTGAAACTCCTACTAATACTGTAGTTGCTCCTGTAGTGGAAAGAACAAATACTACAACTGAAGTTATGAATTCAACAGTTGTTGCGGAAACTTATACAGATTACCCAGATGCTACAACTACAACTACTAGTGTACCTAGTTCAACAGGAACTTCTTCTTATGCAGAAGAAGGAGTGGTATATAAAATTCAATTGATTGCAGTTAACAAATTTAACTCTTCACATTCAAGATATACGACTCCGAAGAATTATGGAAATTTAGTAACTGAATATATTCCTGAAAAAAATATAACAAGAGTTTTATTATCTCAATTTTATACTAAAGAAGAAGCTGAACAAATTTTGATGTCTATCAAAGACCATCCTGATTTCAGCACAGCTTTAGTTGTGAAGTATGTAAATGGATCAAGAATTGACCCTTGGGCAAAATATTAAATTCAGAAGTGAGAACAGAGATATTGAAGTTTATTTTTCTCTTTTTTTTCAATGAAATGTTCTCTATTCTAAAAATAAAAAACCCGACTGATAAAATCAGTCGGGTTTTTTTATTTCATATTTTAAAAAAAATTACTTCTTCCCTCCGTTCAATTTATCTTGTAATTTTTTCAAGCTATCCCAATCTCCTTTAGCAGCAATTTTTGCTTGTTGTGCCCAAGTCGAAGGATTATGCATTTTAAATCGAGGTCCAGCTTCAGCCAAAACATTTCTTAAAACAGAAACTTTAGATTTTGACAAATCATTAAAAGTTACAATTTTAGCAGCTTTTAAAAGACCTTCAATCTTTGGTCCGATACCTTCGATTTTAGTTAATTTGTCTTTTCCAGTATTATTACTAGTTGTTCTTTTAGCTGTTGCTTTCTTAGCAGTAGTTTTGCTAGTTGCTCTTTTAGCGGTTACTTTTTTAGCAGTAGTTTTGCTAGTTGCTCTTTTAGCGGTTACTTTTTTAGCGGTTACTTTTTTAGCAGTAGTTTTGCTAGTTGCTCTTTTAGTGGTTACATTTTTAGCAGTAGTTTTGCTAGTTGCTTTTTTAGCGGTTGCTTTCTTAGCAGTAGTTTTGCTAGTTGCTTTTTTAGTCGTAGTACTTTTAGCAGTTGGAGTATCAACAGTTACAATTGAATTTACAGAACCAAAAGGATTAGAAGTAAATCCATCAGGAGTTGCATCGTTAGTCCAAAGATGACCATCAACTAAGTAGCGGTATTCATATCTTTTTCCAGCTTCTAATTTAAGTACAGTTTTATACTCATTTTTTTTAGCAACAAGTGCGATACCTTCAGCTGGATTCCAGTTATTGAATTCTCCAACTAATAAAACTTCCTTTCCACCTTGAACAGCTTCCTTCGGTAAAGTGAAAGTCACTTCGCATTTAGTGTTGTCTTTTGAAAACTTCTTTACTAAACTCATGTGATTTAAATTTTAAATGTGATTTGATAAATGTGATTTTAAAAGGGTGCAAAAGTATATCAAAATTTATTAACCCACAATCACTTAATTGATTTTTTTACGAGATAGAAATGTTAAATGTTTTATTAAAACATATAATTGTTTTGTCTAACTACTTAAAATGAATCATCCTGAATTTTCTAAATCAAAAATTCGGGATAATTCATATTTAAATCAAATTACCAAACCTTTGCCTAAAACCATTTAGTCCTTGTAAGCCACCAGTATGAATGGCAACTATAGTAGAATGAGGAGGGAAGAAATCTTTTTCTATTAAATCAAAAATACCATAAAACATCTTACCCGTATAGATTGGGTCAAGTTGAATATTAAATTGTTTTTTGAAATCATTTATAAAATCAAGTAGAGTAGGAGTGTGTTTAGCATAACCTCCAAAATGATAATCTGTACGAATTGAAAAATTCGTATTTATTTTTTTGGGTAAAAAATTATCCACGAGACTTTGCACTTCTTGTTGTAAAAAATCACCTTTTAATGCAGAGAATCCAATGACCTGAGTATTTTGATAAGAAGAAGAAATAACTCCTGCGATAGTTCCACCTGTTCCACAACTCAGACAAATATAGTTAGGACAAATATTTATGTCAGAAAGAATTTCATCACCAAGTTCTTGACATCCTTTTATTGCCAAATCATTAGTTCCACCTTCGGGCAAAATATAACATTCATCAATATTGATATTTAGAAAAGGAAGTATTTTTTCTTTTAAAGTATAAGACTTTCTATCTACAAAAAATAATTGCATTCCACATTCTTCTACAAATGACAAAGTCGAATTTAGAGGAAGCACTCTTTCGCCACGTACGATACCGATAGTTTTTAAATTAAAAATACGACCTGCGGCAGCAGTCGCATATAGATGATTAGAGTAAGCACCTCCGAAAGTGAGTAGATGTTTTTTCTGTTGTCGTTGTGCTTCGGTGATATTATATTTTAGTTTTCTCCACTTGTTGCCTTGTACCTCTTGATGAGTAAGATCATCTCTCTTTACGAATAATTTAATCTTCTTTTTCTCTAATAAAGAAGAGTAAATTTCTTGTATTGGACTTGGAGTTAAAATAGTCATTGACATAGATTATTCGAAATGTGAACTGTAACTAGATTTTAAAGAGTTCGAAAAAAAATGTAATTCTATGCATAAATAAATTTCGAAAAAAAATGAATTATATGTTAAAATTTTTAATATGTGGCATTATAATTGTCTATATCATTGCAAAACACATTAATGTTTTTTATATTTATTGAACAAGAAACCAGATAACATAACCTTCCTTATTTTACTTTAGTCTATTTCCGAAACTGCTGTATACACAACTTAACAAAAATTCTATTGAAACACTTATAAAATTATCCCACAGCATGAAAAAACAAAAAGTAACATTACCCGGTTTACGTCTTAAAAGCGTAATTATCTCAACATCTAAACAAATTAAAACCAAATCACAGAAGAATGATGGTGGTTACACATGGGTAGGATAATACTTTTAATTAAAAAAAAAGGACTATCTCAACCGTTATCACTAAACATTAAAAACTTCGAACATCCTATCGAGAAAAAGAAAACTTATTATAAATAAAAAAAATGGGTTCCTTCCCCCGAAGGTAACCCATTTTTTTTTGGAGGAAGTTGAACATTCGAGCAATCGAACATTCGAACATTCGAACAATCGAATTTTGAAGTTTGACGATTTATTTTGGACATCGATTTAATTTGAATATCGAAAGACTGATTTTGAAAAAGGGAAATAGGGAAGACAGATTTGAGAATTTCGAAGTGTTGTCGAATACTCTTTTATTTTTTTAAGAAAAAAATAGACTAAGTAACAGTAAAAGAATAACTTCCTCATTTGGACGGTTTCTTTTGCTCTCATTTTTCCTTAAAAATCAGTCATAGTATCAACAATACTCCTTCTTT
>JALZVK010000079.1 GCA_023301005.1 Saprospiraceae bacterium
GACCTAAATCAATTTCTATCCAAGGTTGTGCTTCCCATGCTGTTAAAGCTACAGAATTTCCACCCCAAAAACTTCCATTAGTATCTCCATCAATTACTTTTGAACCTAATGCGTTAAATTGATTACTCGATTCTGTTGCTGTTCCATTCAATGCAATATTAGTTGTAGTCGTACATATTATAGATGTGCCTGCACAATTACAATTTCCATCTTCTACATCATTTTCGGTGTTTTCATTTCCATCATCACATATGGTACCTTCCGCTAGACAAGGAACAACTGTTACTGTAAAAGAACAAAGCTCTGTATTGCCACAATCATCAGATACAACATAAGCGACAGTAGTTGTTCCAAGAGGAAACGCTGAACCATTTACAGGGCCAATAACTTGATTAGCATTGATAGTTTCAGTATAACAATTTGTAGAAGCTGTTGGCGTTGACCAAGTAGCTATTGCAGAATTTTGACCTTGCGTTGCTGCTATTGTAATATCACTAGGACAACTAGACAAATTAAATATAGTCGGAGTTTCATTTACAGTTACAAGAAAAAAACAGGAAGTAAAATTTCCACATGAGTCTCCTACTATATATGTCACTTGAGATATTCCAATCGGTAAGATAGAACCACTTGTAGGACCAGAAGATTGAACTACCTCAGTCTCTGAACTAAGAAAACAATTTGATGTTGCTGTAGGAACTGTCCAAGATACTTGAGCAGAGGAAGCTCCAGGAGCTGCATCTATTACCATATTTGTTGGACAATTATTTAAAATAATCTCTGATGGATTTCCTTCTACTATAATATTGAAAACACAAATCTCTTGGTCTCCACAACTATTTGTTACTTCATAAGCTATTTGCATAGTTCCTATGAGGAATACACTTCCACTTTCCTTTCCAGAAATTTGTTGAATAGTCAAATCGGTATTTCCAGCTTGACAATTAGTAGTTGGAATTGGCTCATCCCAAGTAACTGTTGTAGCAACAGACCCAGGTTCAACTTGAATAATAATATCAGTTGGACAAGTCATTTCTATATCTGCATCGTCTATTGCTACAGCAACAGGAGTATAAGGGAATACTTCGATAGAAGTTTCACATGAAGAAGAAAAACCATACTCATCTGTAATGGTTAAGGTAATTTGTTGTACACCTATATCAGCTATTGTAAAAGTACTTTGAGATAATACTTTTGTAACTAAAGCTGCTCCACAAAACCCGAAAGAGTTATTATCAACTTCGTTTACATCCAATGTCGCATTTCCATTTTCATCTAAGGAAATCTCTAACCCAAAATTACACTTTGTTTCTGGTACTTGTCTTTCTGTTAAATCTATAAACTCAGAACCAAATTCTAAATTATCAGTAACATCGACTGTTCCATTTATTTCGTAAACTATTCCATTACTCATAATTGTACCTGCAATATTATCCGTAGCATTTTGAATAAATTGTCCACAGATCGCAAGGGTTAGAATTTCATTATTTGTAAATGTATTGTTATTATCAAATATTCCAGAGTTGTTAATCAACATTGAATGATTATTGATAAATGTTCCAGTATTATCAATTGGTCCCGATAAATCAAATGTTCCATTACTTGTAATAGAACCAGAATTAGTAGTTGTTCCTGCCGATTGAATAAAGAAAGAACCATCAGATACTATTGTTCCGTCATTAGTAAACGTTCCATTGATTTCGAAAATAGCACCAGTTTCATTATTGAAAATAGCACCACCACTATTAGTCAATGCACTACTAAATACAGCATTTAAAAATCCTTTATTAGCTAATGTACCGTTATTGACAATAACACTAGTATTTGTAATATTTCCTGAATTTTGAAATGTACCTTCATTTGTGATCAGTCCAAAATTATCAATATTTCCATAATTATTAATGGTATTACCCGTAGTATTAATTAATGTTGAAATACCTTCATTGGTAAATAATCCATAATTATCAACAACGCCATTATTGATAAATGTACCGTCATTATTATTTAATTCTGCTACTCCTACATTAATCAATATTTGATTGTTTATGAAAGTACCACCTCCTGAATTAATAAGCGTTCCCGTATTATATACTACAGCATCAAAAATAAGACTTCCACCAAAATTTTGGATGGTGTAATCAATTTCAATTAAAGGCTCCCCATCATAAATTGGAAAATTCATCCCATCCTGAGGAGTTGCAGGAATCGTAGCAGTATAACCAGTAGTAGGAATACCCGCTGACCAGTTAGTGGAATCATTCCAATCAGAACTTCCTCCCAACCAAATTGTAGTTTGGGAAAATCCTATTAAACTACTGAGTAAAAAACAAAAGGTTAAATAATAAATTCTCATCACAAGTTGTTTATTTAAATTAAAAGTTAGGTTTAAAAAATTAAAAATTTATTTATATCATTAAATAGAAAATAAGCAACATTAGAACATAGAAGTATCTTATGCCTATTCATTTATTATAAAAAAATAAGGATGGTTTATTGAGAATGAAAATTTAAGGATGGTGTTTTTAGACTTACGGGGGGAAGGAAATCTATAATAGACTTGTTACTTTGATAACATGTTGATAATCAACCTTTTACTATTTTGTAAATTTTTGAAAAATTTCTAAAAATTGAAATTTAATCCGCTAACAAAGTACACACGTAAATATCGAATGTTCAATACTTTATGGCATAACTGTTTTGATTAACAAACTCAATAAAATCAAAGGTTTTTATATCACTTAAACAGTAACAAATCTAATGTATTTTTTAATACAATAATAAAGATACTAAAATTGATTCCTCTTACAATTTATTTTAAATAATTTATTTTGAAAATATAGGAGTAATTGCTTTTTTCAGTATTAAAACAGGAAATAAGATTAAACCACTTACGCGATAGTACGTAGTTGCAAGAACATAAATACGTATTATTACGTACACATTGCAAGTCAACGTCTCCAATATGATGTAAACTAATTAGATTCAGAATTTTCGCTATTTTTTCATTGAATCAATGTACGAATAACAATACATTTACAAATGTGAAAATTCGTAATTAATTTCTTTATTTTTCGTTTGTTTGTTCTAGACTATTTAAAAACTATTTGGAAATACTCTTCAATCAATTACTTTTTTCACAACTTCCTCAATCATCGAATATTCCGTCGATTCCACAAATCCAATTGAAAAAGTTTGAACAGTAGTTAAATACTTATCTTTATTTTGACGACCAAAACCAAGTACCGTCATATCAGGTCTGCTAACATAATTATCAGGAAAATCATCATCTTCATGATGAAGCATATATAATACACGAGGGGAATTTTGATCACCAAAAGCCATCCACTCAGGTGAAGGCAAATCGCCAACTTGAGGTTCTACAATTGAATGCAATTCTTTATCAGCAGAGGAAATCCAAAAGTCAGTAGAATCCATTTCTCCACCTGGAACGCCTTCGTATTGAATCCAATATTTATAACCAGAACTAATTTTACTCATTGTAAAATCACAACGGTCTGTATAAAAGTCCCATCGTCCTTCCCACTTTTTATTATCGGTTGTAAATATAATTCGAATATGTTCCTCCGATTCTATTTCCACAACTGAACTCGAAGAATCAGTTTTAGCATTCATTGCATGGAAGTAGCTGCCGTCTTGTTTGTGGATTGCATTTGGGAAACCTCGATATTCCCCTTTATGTCCTGAGCCTTCTTTCTTGTGAAATCCTAACCAATCCACTCCATCTTTATCCAACATACTCGATAAGCCTCCGCCTTCTTTTTCTAAATAATAAATCGCTGAAGGTGTAGTAATAATGTATGCAGTTCCGCCTCCAGCAGATTCATCTACTCCATTTGTCAAATGCATTTTTTTCTCAACTTGCTCAGAACATGAGCTAAAGAAAAATACAATTAACAGTATTTGCGGCAGCCTTATAAAACTTTTAATATCCATGATTAGGTTAGATTGAAGAAGGTTTATTTTTGGCACTTCGTTTCAGTAAGAAACCAATTAAGAAAATGATTAATGAACAAATTACAAAAATCATTTTCCCCCAAAGTGGATTAGGAATCAAAGCCATCAACAAAATACCTGTACTCATACAAATCACCATCATACCTAATTTATTTCTTTGTTGGCGATCAAATTCGTCTTGTTGATTATCTGCAATAACAGGTGTTTCTAGATTTTTAAAAAACTGTTCTGTTGCGAATTTATTTTTATCTTTTGATTCATCATAGAAAAATGAAGTCGCATAGAAAAAAACAGAAGTGATAAAAACATGTGAACCTAAAGTAAGAATCAATCCCATGTCAGCAGCTTCTCTTTTTGTAAATTCAGGAATGCCTATCCATTCCGCAAATACTTGTGGAGTAAATATTTCTTTCATAAACCATGACAAAAACAAGCCAAGTAAGACAGTTACCCAAGGTGCCCACTTTGGAGTTTTTTTAATAAAAATTCCAAGAATGAGTGGTATCAATAAAGGCATTTGTATCATCGCAGAAAGCGACATCATCAAATCAAAAAGACTCAATTCTTTTAACGACCTAAAATATAATGCCATACCGATAACCAAAATACCACTTATAAAACTCAACAACATACTCAACCTCAATAGTTTTTCATCATCTATCTCTCTTCCTCTTTTTGCTAAATAAGGTTGGTAAACACTTCGTACAAGTATCCCCGTATTTTTATTCAAAGCGGAATCCATTGATGACATAGATGCAGCAAATAATCCGGCAAGCATCAGACCGACTGTCCCCGTGGGCATAGTGTTACGAGTGAATACTAGATAGATTGCATCGGCAGCTTTACTTCCTAATTCAGGATAAGCGGAAGCTGCATCAGGATATAAAATAGCAGAAGCCCACGGCGGAATAAACCAAATTATACTTCCCACTCCCATCAAACACATCGCTAACAAAGCAGCCTTACGAGCATTAACAGAATCCTTTGCATTTAAAAAACGAAAAGAATCATGAAGATTCATGATGGTAACCAATTGCTTCGCCAAAAAGAATATAAAGGTTCCGACCAGAAGCAAACCGTAATTCATATTTGGCCCCATAATAAAATCTGAAGGAAAGTTAGTAACCAGTTCGACAGGTCCTCCAACTTTGACTAATGCCACAATTGCGCAAGCAATGGATATTACAGCTACAACTAAAGTTTGCATAAAGTCAGATGCAACCACTCCCCATGCGCCTGAAAGCACAGATACAAATACGACTGTAAAACCTGTAATGATAATAGTCAAACTAATATCTGCACCAAAAACTGCGCTTGCAAATACGCCTAATGCATTCAACCAAATACCTGCATTGATAAGTGTGAAAATAATTAATGCCCATGAAAAGAATAATTCATTTTGCGATCCAAAACGTCCTTTGATCGCCTCTGTTGGAGTGTCCACTCTTGTCTGTCGAAAACGATGAGCAAAATATAACCAACCACAGAAATAAGAAAAGGTATTCGCTATAAAAACCAAACAAACTGCAAAGCCATCACTAAATGCTTTACCTGCTGCACCTGTAAATGTCCATGCAGAAAACTGCATCATAAAAGCAGTTGAACCAACCATCCACCAAAGCATACGACCACCTCCACGAAAATAATCACTCGTGGATTTACTCGCCATATTTTTAAAAGTAAAACCAATTCCAATGATTAGCATAAAGTAACCTGCTATCACTAGATATTCATAAAACATTGGGTTGTTCTCCATGATTTATTTTATTGCAAATGAAGAACATCTGTAGCGTGATTATTCTTTCTTATTAAGTCAATCAATTGTTGATACAAACTTCCTTCTTTGAAAGTTTGGTAAGGTTCGAAAGGTTCTCCTTTTATATCTTTTACAAATTCTCTAACAAGACATTCCCAATTTCTTTCTGTGTCTCCTTCTACTTTTGGTTGAGCATCAGAGATAGCTTTTGGTAATGGTACTTCTTGCCAAGTTTTATTTTTATCCCACATAAATAATGGTCCATGACCATAATGACCTTTGATATAAATTGCACCTTTGGTTCCGTAGAATACGATATGGTCTTCATTAAATCTTGGGTTAAGTCCGCCATGTTTGAAGAGCACAGAAACTGGTTGGGAAGCTATTGGACTTTCTAATTGCGCCAGTACGGTATAAGTCCATTCGACATTACTCTCTCCCCATTCTAATGAAGGATCATTTAGATCTTTAGGAATATGATCTCTTCTAGTTTTAAAATTATGAACACCTTTTACGATTGGTGCTTTGCCCATATCATCACGGACTTCTCCAGTTATCGTCAAAATCTTTTCACCAATTACAGAAGTTACAATTGAAATTTTATGTGTAAAATTATTGTTAAGTCGTCCGCCTCCATCTTCTTTTCGATGAGACCATCCGAAAGGAATATCTCTCTCCAGATTAAAATGAGAAATACATTCCACTTCTACAGGTTCACCGATTGCACCATTTGCTACAAGCTGTTTAGCATGTATGATATGTGGCATATATCGGAAGCTAGAAGCATAAGCTGTCTTTACATTTTTCTGTTTAGCTAATTTGTATAACTCAATTGCTGAATCTCCACTATCAGTTAATGGTTTATCACAAAATACATGACATCCAAATTCGATGGCTTGTGTGATAGTTTCGTAATGTGCTCCACCAGGCGTTCCGATAGAAACGATATCAGGTTGGCAATCTTTTAATGCTTGTAGCCAGTTCGTACTTGAGTATGGAATTTCTTTTCTCTTCGCTACTTCGGTAACTACATTTGGAGTTCTACCAACTATTCCAACTACCTCTGCTCCTACTGCTCGAAATGCATCTGTGTGACCTTGTCCAGCAAATCCAGTTCCTGATATTAATACTTTTAATTTTCTATCCATTGATTAAAAATTTAGTTTTTCTGTTTTGTTTTAAATTAGATCTAGTGGTAAAAATTGAGGTTGAAAATAATGCTAAATTAGTTTTTTTTGAGGAGCAATCGGTAGCATTTTAGAAGTAAATCTTTTTTCTTTTTTTTGTAAAAACAAAGCTCTTTCAGAAAATTATTAGTGCTTTGATTTTTGTTATATTTACCTTCTTTTAAGCAATCTTCATTACCGTACACTTTTAAATTTAAAGGAAAAAAATTCTAATTAAAGCCAACGCTTTCCCCCGCTGGCGGGGGTTAGGGGGTGGATTAAATATTTTTCCACCCCCAATCCCCGCCAGCGGGAGAGAAAAGTGTGCTAAATAAAAAAGTGTACGGTAATGAAAAGCAAGCAATCAGAATTACAAAAAGAAACAATTGATAAGAATGGATTTAGACTATCAGAAAATAATTAATACTATTTATCAAGAGGTTAACAACAAATCTAATGATGGAAAAATTGCAACCTATATTCCTGCTCTAGGAAAAGTTGATAGTAATAAATTTGGAATCTCACTACAAACTATTGATGGTAAATGTTATCACGCTGGTGATTATAGTGAACCGTTCTCTATTCAAAGTATAGCCAAAGTGCTTGCATTAGCTTTGGCTTATGAATTTATTGGCGAGCAGATATGGAAACGAGTTGGAGTCGAACCATCAGGTATGTCATTCAATTCACTCATCCAATTAGAATTAGAAAATGGAATTCCTAGAAATCCGCTGATCAATCCAGGTGCAATAGTAATTTGTGATATTATCCTTAGTCATTGTAATACTCCAAAAAAACGATTGAATGATTTTATTCAAAGTTTAACAGAAACTGGTAATATACAATTCGATGAAGAGATCGCTAAATCTGAAAAGGAAACAGGATTTCGAAATTACGCACTTATTAATTTAATGAAATCTTTGGGAAATATTGAAAACGAAATTGAAGATGTAATTGATTTATACTTTCATCTTTGCTCGATAAAAATGAGTTGCGAAACTTTAGCAAAGACATTTCTATTCCTAGCCAATAAGGGTAAATTTAAATCTTCAAATCAACAAATAATTAGCGCAGTTAAAAACAAAAGAATTAATGCTATTATGCAAACCTGTGGTTTTTATGATGAGGCTGGAGAGTTCGCTTTTAGCGTAGGCTTACCTGGCAAAAGTGGTGTGGGAGGAGGTATCGTTGCTATTTTACCTAACAAATATGCGATAAGTATTTGGAGTCCTAAACTCAATCCTAAAGGGAATTCTTTCAGAGGATTACAATTTTTAAAGCAATTTACTTCTGCTACAAAGCATACAATTTTTTAGTACTTTTTTTTCTCTAACTATTTAATTCAAATTTATAACAACGTATACACATTTTTTAAAACTCATTGGAACATCATTAAATGTCAGCATTAGAAATTTCAAATATAGAATACTTCGTCATAGCGGGTTACCTCGTCTTAACGATTGTGGTAGGTATTTTCTTTAAAAAATTCTCCTCCAATACAGATGATTATTTCAAAGGAGGATCTAAAGGAACTTGGTGGTTAGTGGGAACAAGTGCATTCATGGGAACTTTTACAGCGTGGACTTTTACAGGTGCTGCGGGCATGGCTTATGAAGCTGGCTATTCTGTGATGTTTCTTTTTTTGGGCAGCGCCTTGGGGTATTTTATGAACTTCCTTTTTTTAGCACCGTGGTTGCGGCAGTTGCGAGTGACCACTTTACCTGAAGCAATCTCGCTTCGATTTGGAGAATTGACTCGTAACTTTTATGCCTTATATGAAGTGCCTGTACGAATCCTTTACGCAGCAATGTCATTATATAGTTTGGGTATTTTTTGTTCCGCTGTTTTCAATTATAATATCAATTATGTCATCATAGGTTGTGGTATTGTTGTACTTTTTTATTCTGCAACAGGAGGTCGATGGGCAGTCATGGCAACTGACTTTTTACAAGGACTTATTCTCATTCCTTTAACTATTATTATTGCTTGGATTTGTTTAGATAAAATTGGAGGAATTAGTAATCTGATTCAAGCGATAGAAGCGGAAGGTCTGACAGAAGAATACTGTATGATTAATTCTGCCGAACTTTTTGCAGGTGCTTATACTTGGGGCTGGGTAAGTGCTATTTTTGTAAAACAATTTTTGGTTTACAATTCACTTAATGCTGCACCTCGTTACTTTTCTGTAAAGGATGGAAGGGAAGCACGTAAGGCGGCATTGTTGGCTTGCGTACTTTTATTGTTAGGAAGTTTGATTTGGTTTTTACCGCCGATAACTGCACGTCTACTTTTCCATGAACAAGTCATGGCATTAGATATTAGTAAACCAGAGGAAGCAAGTTATGCCATTGCGAGTATCAGTTTATTACCAGTCGGATTGATAGGAATGATTGTGGTTGCAATTCTTACAGCGACAATGAGTTCAATGGATACTGGTTTGAATACTAATGTTGCTATTTTAATAAAAGACATCTATCCGAAACTATCCAATTATTTTAAATGGAAACCTAAAAAGGAATCTGAGCTTTTGCAAATAGGTCGTCTTTATACTTGGTTTCTAGGTTCCATGATTATCCTACTGGCACTATATTTTGCGCAGCAAGATGGCGTAGGAATATTTGAAATCATGTTAGATGTAGGAGCATTGTTAGCAGTTCCAATTGCTATACCTTTGTTATGGGGATTGTTCTTTCGTCGAACGCCTTGGTGGGCAGGTTTAATGTCAATTGGATTAGCATTTGTAGCTTCTTGTTTTATCTTTTTTGAAATTCCTTTGAGTTATATTGGTTTCTCTCAAGAAATCAGCGAAGGTTTTAAATGGACGTACCAACAAAAATTATTTAGTGTGTTCGGTGCAGGAACATTTGGATTTTTCTTTTCCATATTTTTTGCACCTGCTCCTGATTCGGAACATCGTGCGAAGGTTGATCGTTTCTTTAAATTAATGAAAACACCTATTGATTTTGAAAAAGAAATTGGTGAGGGAAATGATTTAAGACAGTTGAATGTTATTGGTCGCTTTGGTGCAGCAGTAGCTATTTTTATTGCATTACTATTATTTATTCCGAATCCATTGTATGGTCGGTTGGCGATTCTCGCACTTTCATTAGTGATAGGTGGAGTTAGTGTTTTGATGATTTGGGCGGGTAAGAAATCTGACATTTAAAAACTTGTTGGGAAATTCAATTTCGATTTTTAAATACATCAAAAAGAAATCTAAGATTTCTATTTAAAATTTTAAAATATGCAAAACCTGATTACATTAGGAGAATTTATTATAAAAAATCAGCAAGATTTTCCTTATGCAAAAGGACAATTAACTAGAATGTTTAATGCGATTACTTTAGCTTCAAAAGTAATGAACAGCCAAATTAATAAAGCAGGTTTGGTAGATGAATTAATGGGTAAAGTAGGAACTGAAAATGTTCAAGGAGAAGAACAAAAGAAATTAGATGTTTATGCCAATAAGATTTTCATCAATGCTTTGAAAGCTAGAAATGAAGTTTGTGGTATCGCATCGGAGGAAGAAGAAGAAACTATCATTTTTGAAAATGAAGCAAGTGTCAATGGAAAATATATCGTCTTGATTGATCCTATTGATGGTTCTTCTAATATCGAAGTGAATGTTTCCATAGGAACTGTTTTCGCAATTTATCGAAGAATTTCACCCGTTGGAAAACCTGCTATTTTAGAAGATTTTTTACAAACAGGTCGGCAACAAGTAGCTGCTGGTTATGTCATTTTTGGTTCTTCTACTATGCTTGTTTTCACAACTGGAAATGGTGTAAATGGATTTACTTATGATCCATCAATTGGCGTTTTCTATCTTTCTCATCCTAATATTAAAATTCCTGAAGATGGAAATATTTATAGTATTAATGAAGGGAACTCTGCCTATTTTTCAGATGACATCAAAACGTATATTGATTACTGTAAAGAGATTGATGCTGATACCAATCGACCTTTTACTGGACGATATATTGGTTCTATGATTGCAGACTTACATCGGAATATTTTGAAAGGAGGAATTTATCTTTATCCCGATTCTAAAAAATCACCTCAAGGAAAACTGCGATTATTATATGAATGTAATCCTATGGCTTTTTTAATTGAACAAGCAGGAGGAATTGCAACTGATGGTCATCAATCTATTTTGGATTTAAAACCTACGGACATTCATCAAAGAACACCTTTCTATGCTGGGTCAACAGAAATGGTAAAAGTCTTACAGGATGTATTGACCAATCAATCGACATAGTGAAGTTCTCTTAAAATGTATTATAAGTTTTATAAATTCCAATCAACTCCTATTTCATAACAATGTATTTACGAAAAACGCAACATGAATTATTTGTTAATTAACGATCAACTAGAAGTATTTAAATCAGAACTTAAAACTACTCGCAAAGAACATTTTACTCGACTCGTAGAACAATGTAGAATGTATGAAGGGGAGGTACTTTCTAAAGTTCCCCCTCCTACCAGTATTACCTATATGGGAATGGCTGCTGCTAACTTGAGCTTGGCCTATTTATTAACTGAACAAGAACATTATTTATTGGAAGCCAAGCGTTGGATTTTCACGGCGGTAGATTATGATGTTTGGGGTTATGGATTTTTGGTTGATGTTGACCTTAGTGCTTCTTGGTTGTTATTTGGTTTGGGACTTTCTTATGATTGGCTAAAAGATCATCTTACTGAAGAGGAACGAAATAAATTTCTCAACAAACTCATTCTTCAAGGAAATAAAATTTTCAATTATGGAGAAGAAAATAAAGGAAATTGTTGGTCAACTGATTTTTGGCAAAATCATAATTGGATAAATTATTCTGGTTTACTAACTACAGCTTATGCCATTCGCTCTGACCATCAAGGAGCAAAAAAATGGATTTCAGTAATTCGCAAAAATTTTGAAAAAGTCTTTCAATATCTACCAGAAGATGGTTCCAATTATGAAGGAACTGGATATTGGCGTTATGCGATGAATTCTTTTCTTACTGCTGCTGACTTGATTCGAAAAGATGGTGGTCCTAATTATTTTGAAACTGATTTCCTAAAAAATACTTTTGATTATCGCTTGTATCAATCTGCGCCTAACTGGGAAGAAAATATCAATTTTGGAGATACACATGATAGAAGAAGTTCTCATTCGATTTGTACTTATTATAAATTAGCGTCAGAACATAATAATGGTCTTGCACAATGGTTAGGAGAAATGGTTCGCACAAAGTTTCTATTTAGAGAAGCTTATCAAAGTAAAATTTTTCCTGGTATTTTACCCGAAGCATTTTTGGAATTAATTTGGTATAATCCTAAAGTTGAACAGCAATCACCTGAACATTTACCATTGACCAAATACTTTCCAGACCTTGGTCTGGTAGTCATGCGTTCGAGTTGGGAAACTGATGCTACACATCTTTCTTTTAAATCAAGTCCTCCAGGTGGACATAAACAATGGAAGCTAAGTTGGGAACTCAATAAAAAAAATGGTTGGCGAACAAGAAGCTTGACGCATTACCATGTAGACTTTAATCATTTTATTCTTATACATAAAGGAGCTGCATTAGCAATTGACGAAGGTTACAATCGTACCTCTAGGGCGGAAATTCATAATTTGATTACGGTAGATGGTACAGGTTGTGTTGGAGAAAAAATTTGGGACGAAGGTGATTTAAGTGATCCTGTTTTATTTGATTTGAATTGTAAAGGTATTCACAATGTATGGAGAGATGTTCCCGAAAATGCTATTGCAAAAATTGAAGCATATTCTAATGAGGATGGATATATTTATGCAATCGCTGAATCTAGTAAAATGTATTATCCAGAAATGGAATTAACTCGAAATGCTCGTCATATTATAAATAGCCAATTCGGATATTTTATTTTTCTAGATGAATTGGAAAGCAATCTCGAACACACTTACACTTGGCGGATTCATTCTGAAAAATTTGCAAACCAACGAAGTGAAGATCATTTTGAGATTCTAAATGGAAATGGTGGTTTGAATATTTTTTCAGTATTTCCAGAGGTGCGCAATAGTAGTATTGATGAAACTTTGGTAGAAGAAATTATGACTCCGCAACGTCCAGATGATATTCGTCGCATCAGTTTAAAAACTTTAAAAATTGAAAATAGTGTAAAAAGCAAAGACACTTATTTTATTAATATCCTTCAACCTAAAGATGGACTTAAAGGTGATGGACAAAATGAGATTTCAGTAAAACGAATCAAAGGAGAAAATTATATTGGAGTGGAAATTATATCAAAAAACCACACAGAGATTTTTCTATTTTCCAATAAAAATAAAATATCACATGGTGATATTCAATCACAATCAAAATGGATTTCTGTTGTGAAAAATAAAGAAGGGGAAATTATTAAAACAACGAGATATGATAAAGTTTAAAATTTGAAAAGGGAAAAGGGAAAAGGAAACAAGGATTTAATATTTGAGAAGTCTAACGAAAAATCGTAATTAAAAATATTCGTCAAAATTTCTCAAATCGTAAATCCTTGCTCCCTTTTCCCTTTTCCTTAGCGCAACGTTCCCTTCTTCAAATAATCTCTATCTTCCCATCCATCCACCATCAACTAAAAGGATTTCACCACTTACATAATTAGAAGCATCAGATGCTAAAAATACTGCTGGACCTTTAAAATCATCAGGTGTTCCCCAACGGTCAGTTGGTATTCTTGCTAAGATAGCTTGGTTTCTTTCTGGATTTTCTTGAAGTGCTTTAGTGTTATCAGTAGCAATATAACCTGGTGCAATAGCATTGACGCAAACACCTTTGCCTGCCCATTCATTCGACAAAGCTTTGACTAAACTTCCAATTGCACCTTTACTTGCTGCATAACCTGGGACTGTAATTCCTCCTTGAAAAGTAAGTAGCGAAGCGGTAAAAATAATTTTCCCTTTACCTCTTTGTAACATTGCTTTTCCAAATTCTCTAGCCAAAACAAATTGTGCATTTAAATTAACCTCAATGACTTTATCCCAATATTCATCTGAATGTTCTGCTGCTGGTGCTCGTAAAATAGTTCCTGCATTATTAACTAAAATATCAATTGGTGGCACTCCGTCAGATTTTATTTTTTCTAAAAAACTATAGATAGATTTTCTATCAGAAAAATCAGATTGGTAAGCTTTGAATTGTCTTCCTAACTCAGTTACCTCTTTTTCTACTTGACTACCTTGTAATTTTATTGTTGCAGATATACCAATAATATCAGCACCTGCTTCTGCTAAACCAAGCGCAATACCTTTTCCAATTCCTCTGTTACAACCTGTGACTAACGCAGTTTTTCCAGTAAGGTCAAATGATTTTAAAATACCCATGTATTTGTTTTATTTGAAAAATAAAATAATAAAACTTATCCATAAAATCAGAAGCGTTTTATCAGCCAAAAACAGCCAATAAAACGCCTCAGAAATTAAATTATTTAGAACTTATGATTAACTATAATCATTGATTTGAATTCAATGAAAAAGCCTATTCATAATATCATTAATCTTAGTACCCAGGATTTTGAGTTAAGTTAGGATTTCTTTCCAACTCATCTCCAGGTAATGGTAATAAATAATCAACATCAGTAAAGAATGGTTTTTCTCCTTCTAAACCAGAAGCACCGAATACTTCTGCTCCAATTCTTCTTCTAGCGATATCATACCATCTCTTACCTTCAAAAGCAAACTCAAATCTACGCTCTTCTAAAACATCATTAACTGTAACTGTACCTGAAATATCAGCAGGAACTGCACTAGGAGCAAAAGATACAGGAACATTAGCACCTGTAACAGTTTCTCCTCCCATTCTAGCTCTAGCTCTTACTTCATTGATATAAGTTACTGCTTCAGCATTATTTCCTAATTCTACAGCTGCTTCTGCAGCAATTAATAATACTTCTGCATAACGCATCATAGAAGGATTAGTACTAGTTGCTCTAGCATTTCCACGTGCAAATTCTCCTGGGAAACGAGTATATTTTCCAATATATGGTTGATTAGCAGCATGTACGTGACCACTTACTGTAAAGTTAGTGAAAGGTTCGATTGTACCACTAATAGATGCTTCTTCATCAAAACTAACTGCTCTTCTGTAATCACCTGCAGGCCATGTATCATATACTGCAAGAGTAGGTACTGCAACAGACCATCCTCCTCCTTCGTTTCTATCATCTCCTCTAATACCAGTCATAGGAGCTATTTGATCATAAGCATTATCAGGAGCTTCAACATTATTATAATCTATTGAGAAAATTGGTTCTTTAGAAGAATCAATTGCATCAGCATTAAATAAATTCTGGAAGTTTGGTTCCAAATCTAAATCATAAGTTGCTTTATTATCAATGATCTCTGTAGCTTCATTATAAGCATCTTGATAATCTCCTCTAGTCAAATGTACTAAAGCGATATAAGCACTTGCTGCTGATTTAGCAGGGATAGCTCTAGATGTTTGAGTATCAGGTAACCATTGTTTAGCAAAAGCTAAATCCGAAAGAATTTGAGCATACACTTCATCTGCAGGAGTTCTCACAATAGCAGCAGCAGCTTCTGCATCTTCAATAGGAGCATCAACATAAGGTAAACCTCCAAATTGTCTTACTAAATGAAAATAATAAAATGCTCTAATGAAATAAGCTTGTGCAGTAACTGGGTTTTTAAGTTCATCAGATGCAACTACATTTTCTGCTCCTGCTATTGCTAGGTTGGCAGCAGCAATTCCTTGATAAGCTTTTAACCAGTATTCTGTAAGCATTCCATTACTAGCTAGCGTAGTAAATTCATTCATCTCTACCCTTCTTGTTTGGTCAGATTGAAGATTTACCATATCTGAACGTAACATTAACGCTATAGATAATTTTCTTCCCCAAAACTTTTCATTGATTGCATGTGTAAATGCACCATCAACTGCTGTTTGTATATCACCAGGTGTTTGAAAGAAACCTTCAGGTGATAATAAACCAATAGGTTCTTCTTCTAGGTCAGAACAACCTGCTAATGTAAATCCTATGATTAGGAATAAATATTTTAAATTTTTCATATTTTTATTTTAAAATTATAAAAATGAATTAGTGATAAGATAATTTACAAATAAAAAGTGCACACTACCTCTTACTAACTAAATTTACAAATAAATGTTTAAAAAAAACTAGCCTGACAAAAATACGTTATATGATAACTTATTATATGTCCGACTATTTACAATGTTTAAAATTTCACATTAAGATTAAAGCTTACTGATTTAATAGTTGGGTATGTTCCAAAATCAAATCCTTGAGCAGTATTACTTGAGAAATTATTTCCAGCCTGATCTGAAACGTAGTTCACTTCAGGATCTAAACCAGAGTAATTTGTAAATGTTATTAAATTTTGAGCACTAACAGAGAATCTAGCATTTCCAATTTTCAACTTGTCAGTTACTTCTGTAGGGAAATTATATCCTATTGCGATATTTTTTAATCTTACGTAACTTCCATCTTCAACGAAACGAGAAGAGATTTCTCTATTACTATTATTTCCTACTCGTGGCTCGTCAGTATCTGTATTAGATGTTGTCCAAGCATTATTAAAGTAGTCTCTAGTTGTATTAGCATCTCCATTATTCAACTGTACATTTGTCATATTAAAAATATCTCCACCTTGAGAACCTTGGAAAAAGATATTTAAATCAAAATTCTTGTAAGAAAAATTATTAGTAATTCCAAAAGTAAAATCTGGATTTGGATTACCGATAATAGTTCTATCTTCTGCAGTAATTTCACCATCACCATCTACATCTGTAAATAATGGATCTCCTGCTACACCTCCTGCAAAAGTATTTGTACCTGCTGGTAAATCACCTCCTTGGTATACACCTGCATAATCAAATCCATAAAAAAGACCAACTTCTTCTCCTACTCTTAAAACATAACTTCTATCAGTAGCAAAATAATTTGGAGCAGCATCACCGAATAAATCAGCATCGTTAATTAAAGCTACTACTTCGTTTTTATTTACAGAAAAGTTAAGATCCGTACTCCATCTAAAATCACCTTTAACTACGTTTTGAGTATTCAAAGAAATTTCAAATCCTCTATTGTTGATCTCTCCTAAGTTAGTTAAAATCTCATCACTTCCGAAACCAAAATATTCAGGAATACCATTGTTACCCAAGATTAAATCTTCAGTATTGATATTATAAAAATCAAGAGATAGGTTAAATCTATTTTCAATAAATCCAAAGTCTAAACCAAAGTTAGTTTGTAAAGATGTTTCCCATTTCAAATCTGGGTTAGCTGGTTGATCTGGAGTAATTGCAAATACTGTTGATCCATTACTAGAAGCATAAAGACTTGCAAATCTTGCTAAAGACTGGTAAGGACTAATAGATGGATTCCCCGTAGCACCGTAACTCAATCTTAATTTCAAACTTGAAATAGTTTCATTATCTCTTAAAAATGCCTCGTTATGAACTTTCCATCCTAAAGCAAATGAAGGGAAAATTGCATATTTTTCATTAGCAGCAAAATTTGATGCACCGTCTCTTCTTAATGTAGCAGTAAGTAAATACTTGTTATCAAAATCATAGTTCACTCTACCGAATTGAGATAAGATCTCTACTTCTGAGAAAGAAGAAGCAGGTTGTAATATACCAGTAGCTGTTCCCAATGCATGAAAAGAAAACGCATCAGAAAGGAAACCAGTACCAGCAGAACCAAATGCTTCAGTATCATTTTTTTGGTAAGAATATCCTCCTAATAAAGTTAAATTTCCTTTTCCAACTTCTGTACTATAAGTCAAGTAATTTTCACTCAATACAGTTGTTCTTCTTGCATTAGTAATTCTAGCTCTTCCATCTACAGCTGATGCTGTAATTTTTAATGTAGAAGGTTCATATACTCCTCTTGTTTCATTTTCACTACTAAAACCAAATGTAGATTTAAAATTTAAACCTTTCAAAATATCATAACTAGCGTAAACATTTGCTCTGAAATTATCAGAAACAGTTTCATCTACTCTTTCAGTAGCTACTGCAAATGGATTATCTAATTCATCTCCAATCGCATCATTTGTAGTAAAAGTGCCATCTTCATTTCTGATTGCTTTATCTGGTGCAAATCTCATTGCTAGAGAAATAACATCATCATTACCTACCGTAACAGAACCATCAGATTGAGTAGTTACTCCATTTTTAGTACCTCTACTTCCAAAAAGATTAACTCCTAATTTTAATCTATCAGTCGCTTGTGCATCTATATTTGCTAAGAATGTTGCTCTTTCAAAATCAGAATTAACTACAATTCCATCTTGGAAAAAGTAATTACCAGAACCATAAAAATTCACTTTATCTGTACCTCCTGAAAAAGAAAGTTGATGATTAGTTGTAAAACCATTTCTATAAATTTCATCTTGCCAATCAGTATCAGCATCTCCTTGAGGATAAGGAGTTGTGTTACCTTGATTAGCTCTTATTTGATTTTGGTAATCAGCAAATTCATTTGCATTTAATAAATCAAGTCTGTTAGAAGGATTTTGAGTAGAGATAACAGTATTAAGTTCTACTGCTAATTTTCCACTTGTACCTTTTTTAGTCGTTACTAATACTACACCATTAGAACCTCTCGATCCATAAATAGCCGTAGCTGATGCATCCTTTAATATTTCAATAGATGCAATGTCATTAGGTTGTGGCATTGTAGCACCTACAAATCCATCCACTACAATTAATGGAGAACTATTAGCACTAATAGAAGTGTTACCTCTAATTTGAATGTTGATAGGAGCTCCTGGCTCACCACCATTGTTAGACTGAACAACAACTCCAGCAGCACGACCTTGAATAGCTTGTGCTGCATCCAATACTGGAAATGCAGTTAATTCATCAGCTTTAATCGAAGCTACTGCTCCAGTAACATCACTCTTTTTTCGAGATCCATAACCAACTACTACTATCTCATTTAGTAATTGATTATCTTCTCCTAAAGTAACATTTAATGTTCTTTGATTTGTTATTGTAATTGATTGGGCAGCGTATCCTGTATAAGAGAAGTTAATTACATCTCCTTCGCTGACGGCTAATTCATAATTACCATCAACATCTGTAGTAGTTCCAACTGAGGTGTTCAGCTTTATTACACTTACACCAATAAGTGGAATATTTTCTTCATCCGATACATTACCGGTTAAAGTGTATTCGCCTTGGGCAAATGATGATGCACTAAATAATAGTAGCAAAACAAGGACTAGGTTAATTTTTAATTTCATTTTGTTTTATTATGTTAAAAAATATGATTGATAGAAAATTAATTTAAAGATTTTCTAAAATTTCCAAATATATTAGTTTGTTAAGATTTTTGTTTGATAGATTTTTGAAATATAAAATTTAGAGGTTCCAATTTTTATGAAATATCTCAAACTAGGAATATGCTGTATCAGCATTAATGGTTGCTGATTTTTTGTTTAGATAACCAATCAACTTAATAGAACGAACTTGCATCAATATTTCTAATATTGAGGAACTCTTTTATTTTATTAAAATATTATTTAGAATAACAATAGTACGGTAAAAAATTAAGCGGCAATTTTGCCAAAATCTA
>JALZVK010000080.1 GCA_023301005.1 Saprospiraceae bacterium
CCTATAACTGCCGTTGCACCCCAAGCTTTAAAATCCCATCTTAGCGCGCCAGTACCAGTACTATTATTAATTTCTGATGCATAAGGTGCGTGATGAAAATATACTATTTTCCAAGGTTGAGTAGAACTCATCATTGCATTTTCCAACCATTGCGCTTGTATAGATGATTCATTAACTCCATCTGTTTGGTGGCAGTCGCTATCCACTACAAAAAAGTGAACATTGCCTATGACATAATCATAATAAAATTCATTTCCAGGCAAATTAAAATAATCGAGGTAAGGTGATGGATCGCCAGGCAGACTACAATCCATTTCTCCATAATCGTGATTTCCTATAGATGGATAAAAACGATTTGGACCTCCTGTATGGTTAGGATGCCCTTCTATAAATTCTCCATAAAATTGACCAATATTGATTTCAATATCAGCAGCTAATCCAGATGGATAATTATTATCTCCAACTGTAAGAACTGCATCCAATGGAGAATTAGGTTGATCCCAAGTCTTCACTAAGTTGGCTACTGCTAATTCAAAAGCAGCAAATTCGGCTCCTTCGTTGGCAGCACCAAAGTCTCCTATGGCAGCAATTTTTACTTCTTGACTATAAGTGATATTTGAAATAAAAAGAAGTGTAAAGAGGACAGATAAATGTAGTTTCATCTCTCGGGGTATTTTAGTTTTTTTTAAAAATATTACAGCAATTTTAAATTGCTGTATTCATAGCTTTGAATTATTCTCTATTGTAAATATACAAATTGCTTGGATATAATTTCTAAAGATATTCGTGTACTTAGTGCTTATATTTAACCAAACAACCCGCTGGCAACACCCCTACAGAATGAAGATTTAAAAAAAATCGTTGCTAGCGCCTTGCTCCTGCAAGGTGACTAAGTATAATTGATATAAAACAAATGCACTTAGATCTCTTGATGCAAGTGCATTTGTTATTCTTAGTACGTAGACACCTTGCGGAGCAAGGGGCGCTAGCGGCGATTTTTTTAAATCTTCTTAATTAAAACTAATACGTTTTTTTAATATTAAATGGTTGAGTCATCAATCTATGACCTTCCAATTTTACAGACATTAAATATAGACCATTTACGATTCCATTTAAATCAATTCGTTCAGGATAAGTCGAAGCTTCATCTACTTGATGAGTTTTGACTAAAACACCTTGCGCATTAAAAATCTGAATCAACGCTTGTTTACCTGCGAATGGTTTTAAGTTGATATGAATTTCATCTTGAGCTGGATTTGGAAAAATCACAAACGAATTAAGATCAAGTTCAAAATCAACAGTATAAGTATTCGAATTGATTATCGTTCCATCAGTAAGTATCTGAACTAGGCGATAATAATTTCTACCCAGATAAGGTTCCTCATCTAATGTCTTATAGAACTCTGTGGAAATACTATTTCCACGACTATCTATTTCTTGTAAAATTTCAAAATCAACTCCATTTTGAGATCGCTGTAGAACAAAGAACTCATTCATCGGTTCCATATTCGTTGCCCACAATAATTCAACAGCTCGCTCTTTTTTCTCCCCATCAAAAAATAAGAAGTCCGTATTGGGAAATGTAATTAGAGTGTTAAAGTTCGAATTGAAATTATTGGAAGTACAACCCATTACTTGCACTTCTGCTAAAGTTAAAAATCCTTGATCTTGCATTTGTATCCTTACATAACGACCTACTATATTAGGACTAACTACACTTGGCGTTCCCACATTTCCCGAAAGGAAAAACTCATAATCCGCTTGAGACCTTGAAGTAGAAAGACTACTAGAAGTGAACGGTTGGTCAGATACAAGTACATAAGCATTGTTAGCTCTACTAGATCCGTCAGTACGATTATACACATTTATTGATTCTATAAAATGATTGCCCTGAAGGTCAACTTGCCAAAATGGTCGTGATTGGTTTTGCGTTGCAGAGACGGATGAGTTAGATGAAAAGAACACGCCATTCGTATTTCCATCTATTGCTTTGGAAGCAGAACCAGTAATTCCTCCTGAACTAATCGTACTTGATTGTGAAGCATTTTTTCCTTGAGCAACATTGGAGACAGATGAACAACCATTATTACTTCCTCCATTATTTCCACCACCGCCATTGCCACTACAACCACTAAGTACATAAGGTTCTGTAACGCCACATGCTTGCACAAAATAAGTTCCGCTAGCTAGTCCAGTAATCGTTTCAGTTGAATTACAAATATTTGGATTGCTTCCACCAAATTGACTACAACGCCAAACCTCATTAAAGGAAGCATCAAATACTTTTATAAAATCTCCTGAGTTCAATCCACTAAGTGTTATCGTACAATTATTTGCACTAACTGAACATCCTCCAGTTCCACCGCCGCCAGTATTGCCGCCGCCGCCACTTGGTGGATTATTATTACAGTTAACAGTATAAGGTTCGGTAACGCCACATGCTTGTACAAAATAAGTTCCGTTAGCTAAGTTTGAAATCGTTTCATTTGAATTACATATATTAGGATTATTTCCAAATTGACTACAACGCCAAATCTCTTGAAAGGAAGCATCAAATACTTTTATAAAATCTCCTGAGTTCAATCCATTAAGAGTAATGGAACAGTTGCTTGTAGAAACAGAACATCCTCCAGTACTACCACCGCCGCCGCCACTCGGTGGATTATTACTACAACTAACTGTATAAGATTCGGTAACGCCACATGCTTGTACAAAATAAGTTCCGTTAGCTAATCCAGTAATCGTTTCAGATGAGTTACATGGATTTGGATTATTTCCAAAAGGAGTACATATCCAAATTTGTTGAAAAGAGGAATTGAATACTTTAGCAATATTACCTGAGTTCAATCCATTAATAGTTATCGAGCAATTGCCTGTAGTTACAGAACATGAAGAAGGAGGGGGAGGAGGAGGTGTATTAGTATTGTTATCTACTATCTTATAAATTCTACCTGTGAATCCATAATCAGCAAAGTATAATTCATTATTAATATCTTTTCCAAAAGTTGATACAGAAAAATTAGTATCAAATAATAAGGTTCTATTCGTTGCACCTGATTGAGAATTATAATCAAGACTCCAAATTCTTCCTGAAGCAAAATCTCCAAAAATATATCTTCCAAAAAGATTACCTATTGCAGATCCTCGATAAACATATCCGCCTGTAATGGAACGATCATTTTGCCCATGATTATAATTGAAAATTGGAAAGGCAGGATTGTTTGGATTTTGAGTAGAAAAATTAAAAGTTGAAAATGCTTCAAAACGATTCCATCCATAATTTCTACCATTCTGTATGATATTAATTTCTTCAAATTGACTTTGCCCAACATCACCTCCCCAAAGTCTATTGGTTTGAAAATCAAAACTCATCTTCCAAGTATTCCGAAGTCCCCATGCATAAATTTCATTTCTACCTGATGATGAAGTTAATGGATTACTCGAAGGAATATTATATCCTGGACAAGGCGCATTAATATCTATTCGAAGTATTTTACCAAATAACCTATTAAGGTTTTGCGCATTACCTTGTGGGTCACCACTACCACCACCATCTCCTACAGAAATATATAAAAATCCATCAGGACCAAAAGCGATACTACCTCCATTATGATTAGAGTTGTTTTGATTTTTTGTAAATGATAAAACCTCGCAACCCGAATTTGAATTAGCTTGATTTGGATTATTTGAATTGACAGAGTATCGCTCAATGATGATCTCAATTAAGCCTCCATTATTTCCTGTATAAGAAACATAAAAGAATCCATTTTGGTTGAAGTTAGGATGAAAGGCTAATCCTAATAATCCTTTTTCTTGACCTTGAGTATAATTGACTTTGTTTGTGATGTCTAAAAATACGGAGCTAAATGAAGTGTTAGATTGATTTTGGAAAACCCGAATTCTTCCAGGTTGTTCTACTACAAATAAGCGATTGTCTCCTGAGACTCCTGTGTTTTGAATTTCTACAGGATAGTTGAAGGTTAGATTGGGAAATGCATTTTCGAATGTTACTTGACCTTGTAATGTGGTAAATGAAATAACAAAGAAAAAAAGTAAAATCTTTTTCATGTTTAAAGTTTAGGCGTTAGCAATAGTTATTTTGGAATAATCGGAAATGGAGTGGAGGTTATGATTTTTCAAATAAAAGATATAGAAAGCTAATCTCTCAAATATTAAAATGTAGAAGTATTGTTATAATTTCTATAAATGCTAATTGGGGGTAATCATTTGATTTGATACTTGAAAGATTAAAAGTAATAAATAGTCTTAGTAAAAAAGAACGATATTTTTTGAAAGGTAAAAACAGTCTTTAATATGGCATTTTAAAAAAAGGAATCAGTATTTATACGTATGTATAAATTGCTTGAATTATGTTTTCATACTTATTCAAACTCAATATATTTTACATCAACAGAATCAGTCAACCACACTTTATTTTCAGAAAGGAAAAACTTAAATCCATCATCTATCATTTGATTACAATCAATTTTTAAAATGATAGGTTTTCCATGTCTACCTCCTACCTTGATTGCCGTTTCGTAATCTTGAGATAAATGAACATGTTGTCGATTCATTTTCTTAAGACCTTCTTTTCTTATGATTTCTAAATTCTTAATTGCAGTACCGTGATACAATATTGGAGGAGGAACTTTTTCTTCTAATTCAACATCGACATTTATGGAGTGACCTTGGTTGGCTCGAATTCTATTATTGATTTCGTCTATTTTAAATCTTTGCTTTTGATTGGTTGCGACGACTTCTTGTATTTTTTCTAAAGTAACTTTCTTACCTGAGGCGTTTAATTTTTCTAACAACTCGTCTAAATCTACCCAACCGTTTTTATCCATATTTAAATTTAAGACTTCGGGTTGATGTCTTAATATTAGGCTTAGAAATTTACTGAGGTTTTTATTCTGCATTTTTATTTTTTCTGCTTTAACATTTTTGTTTGGGGAAATAGTTCATTATTTTAGTTTATAATTTTCTATTGATTAAATAGTTGACTAGTGATGCTAAAATAAAGATAACCACAACTACTATTACTAGAAATATAACAACAGTAACTTCTCCAAAAGAAATAGGTACATCTCTAATTTGATAGAGTGTTATTCGCACTATAATTATCCCAATAATTAAGCTAGTGAGTAATCTTAATTTCCAATTTCTAATAGCTTTCATTTTTTAATTTTTCTCTGATGATATTCTAAATATACATCAAATCATCAACAAGTCAATTCTAAAAAACCTCCATTTAAACAATCTACCAAAACAAAAAAATCATATCTTGTAAGTCAATCATAACATCATATCATGAAAAAAATACAACTTTTCTTAGCGATACTTTTTATTACTTCCAGCCTAATGGCTCAAGATCCTAACCTACATATTTATCTTTGTTTTGGACAATCCAATATGGAAGGACAAGGTGCTATCGAAAGTCAAGACTTAAATGTCGATGACCGATTCAAAGTATTCCAAGCATTAGATTGTCCTAATTTAGGAAGAGTAAAAGAAACATGGTACACCGCCAATCCTCCCAATTGTCAATGCAACTCGATGCTCTCGCCATCTGATAATTTTGGAACTACAATGGTGAATAATTTGAATGATAGTATTACAGTTGCTATCATCAATGTATCTATTGCGGGTTGCGATATTCGACTTTTTGACAAAGACATTTATGAGGAATATGATTCGACTTTTGTGGAAAGTTGGTTCCTTGATAGAATTGCTGCTTACGAAGGTAATCCATATCAGTATCTAATTAACCTAGCGCAATTGGCTCAACAAGATGGAGTTATCAAAGGTATTTTATTACATCAAGGAGAAACTAATACAGGACAAACGGAATGGACTTCTTATGTTGAAAAAATCTATAATGACATGCTCGCTGATTTATCTTTGGATGCTGCGGATGTTCCTATTTTAGCAGGGGAGATGGTTTCTGCACCAGGGAATTGTTGTTCGAGTATGAATCCGATTATCAACCAACTTCCTACTGTTATTCCAACTGCTCATGTCATTTCATCTGCTGGATGTGGCGCTGCTGATAACGCTCATTTTGACTCGGAAGGTTACCGACTATTAGGTGCGAGATATGCTGATAAAATGCTTACACTCATAGATACGGCTGTTGTCACTAATGTTTTTAAACTTACTGCAAATGGATTTTTATTTCATAAAATTTATCCAAATCCAGTAACTGATGATACGATTAATCTTACTTTTTCAATACCAGCCAAAGCTGTTGTTTCTATAAAAATGTATAGTCCAGCAGGTGCTTTTATTTCTGAAATTGCAGGTAGAGAATTTACTTCAGGAGAGCATACGGTAAAGCATGTTATTCCTAGAATGCCTTCAGGTATTTATTATTATAAAATCAAAACAGATGGATTTGTTGCGAGTAAACCTTTAGTAATACAATAGAGTTAATTTTGAATTTTGAATGATAAATTTTGAATGTGTCGAAAATTTTGTGTTGACTATTTTTCGACACATTCAAAATAACTCAAATCAACTGATATGTATTTCGAAAATCATCTTGAACAATTTTTGTTTTTCCATTTGAATCTAAGATGAATTCAGTAGAAATATTTTCCACTTTATAATCCCATCCATCTTTAAGACTTAATTTATTTTTAAGTGATTCCAAATTTTTTAAACTAAGCGTCGGATCTATCTCTTGCGAAGCAGCTTGCATAATATACTCTTCACCACTTGGACTAATCAATTTATAAACTAAAGTATTTCTATAATAAACATATTTCGTATCTCTAATTACTTCCATAGGATGATATGGTTTCCTATTTATCAAATCCAAAACATGTAGCTTTAAAAAAGCAGGAACAATATATTCATGACCTTGCAATGTCCAAATCGGATTTTTACTTTTCCCTGCAATTTCATCTAATACCCAAAATCTTGGACCATTTTTAATTACAATATTAGCATTGGTTTCCTCTTTGATTTTGGCTTCATCTAATGTTTCAAATTCTTCATTAGTCAGTACATCATTCAAGTCATTATAAACGATGACATAATAGTTGAACCAATTTCTATATCCAATCAAAACCTCATGATAAGGAATTGGGCGACCTTGCCCAACTGAAGTTGGTTGTTGTTTTTTTGTAAATATTGGAATTGGTATTTCATTTTTTGAAGTTCCTTTTAGAAAGAAAATGATAAGAACTAAAATTCCAATTAATAAAATGGACTTGATTAATTTTGATTTTGTCATGAGGTGAATTTGTTTAGTCATTAGTGTTTTTAATTTCAAAAATCAAATTAGAATCATTCTCCTCATCCTTTCTATTTTCCATTAAGACAAATCCATTTCGTTTTAATAAGTTCTTCGAACTTTCATTTTCTTTATGTGTAAATGCCTCTATTTTATGGATACTCAATTCATCGAAACCAAACTCCAATATATTTTTTAACGCTTCATTCATAATTCCTTTTTTATGAAATAAAGGTTTTAAACCATAACCGACTTCTGCATTTTTTTTATCCTTAGAAAAATTCCACAGACAAATTGTACCGATAAGATTCGGATTTCCTTTTAATGTTATGCCCCAAGTAATCGAAATATTATTTTCGATTTCATCATTGATTCTTTTTATAAATTGAAGTGCTTCTGCTTTAGTTTTAGTCAATTCACTTTCAGGTCGTTGTATATATTTATTGACCGTTTTGTCGGAACGTAAAAATAGAATGACCTCATCATCTGATTCATCAACTCTTCTTAGGATAAGTCTTTCCGTTTTTATTTCAGGGAATGGATTGGATCGCATTATAGTTTTTTATTTGTTTGCTCAAATATAAAAAACTCCATTGCATTGAGGAACGATGGAGTGTTATTTTTAAAATACAAATAATCAAAACAAAAGTCCCAGAGGGACGACATATCGGTAGAGGAAATAATCGTAAAATTTATTTGAGTCCCAGAGGGACGACATATATTTTACAACATACATAATCAAAAATTCTTTATGCCGTCCCTCTGGGACTAACAATACATTTACATAAAATAATTCTACCGATGTTTCGTCCCTCTGGGACTTTTAATTTATAAATTAAGCTGATGCATATGGTAGTTCCGACTCTGTTTATTTTGATGTGTTCCCCTAAATAATTGAAAGCAATGAGAATGTGTATAATAATTTTTATATTTGGACAAATGAATAAAAACAATATTGTAACCGAACTATGAAAGATTACTATTCCCTTTTAGGTGTCGAAAGAAATGCAACAAAAGCTGAGATAAAAAAGAATTATCGGTTGCTCGCTACAAAGTATCATCCAGACAAAAATGATGAACCTGATGCAGCTGCAAAATTTATTGCCATAACTGAAGCCTACGAAATGCTCAGTAATAAAAAAAGTAGAACTCAATATGATCTATTTAAATGGGAACAACTAAAACGAAAACAAGCAACCGAAGACGATTATACCATAGTCGTTCCTCCTCGTGAAAGTACTCGGACTCGCCGAAATAAACTCCAACAAAAAAGAAGTGTGAAATATCATCAAACTAATAGCGAGTCTCAAAAAACCTTACAATTGGTAAAGGAAAGTTTTCACATTGCCAGTCGTTATATTGTACACATTCTAGGTGCAACTATATTAGGAGCCATTTTTTATTCGGCAATCAATAATATTTCTGATGGAATAGAGAAAGGTATATTTCGAGGATTAGTGATTAGTTCTTTTATAGTGGGAATTGCGTATAGCATTTTTTGGATTGGAAGAAATGTTTTTACAGAATTTAAAAAAGACTTAGAAGCATTTTCTGTTTTCTATAAAATACCAAAACAAAAAATAACTATGATTTCTCTTCCTATATTTGTCTTTGTTTTACTCCTTTATTTAACAATAATAATAGTTTTCTTTTAAGTAGTTAGACAAAAGAAATTCTTATAAAACACGATTTCTATTGTCTAACTATTTAATCAGATGTTCAACGATAAGCTCTAATAAATAAGTCTCTCGTTCAATAGACAATCCTTTTTTATCACTTGTAGCGATTATTTTTTTATTGTGATTTATGGCTTCATGAATATTAATCCACATCGCTTTCATTCCATTTTTTATTTCATAAAATTCTAAATTAGAGTCACCCAATTCTTTGTTGACATCGCAAGTATAGCAATACGAAATCATGTGTTGAATATCATGTTCAGGTTTGTACCAAGGTCGGTACTCTTCGTATGCGCCAAAAGGTTTTATGTTTTTAATATCCTTAGCACCTGTTTCTTCCTGAAGCTCTCTTATCATTCCTTCGATTTTATTTTCGTCTGATTTTAAGCCTCCACCGGGAAGACTAAAGTCTTCATATCTTTTGGTATAAAGTAATAAAATGGAATCACTTTGAAGTGTTATCGCTCTCGTAGCTAACCTTGTGAAAATAGTTTTATGTTCTAAAGTAGTTACGTCAGGATGAAAATGTGTTTTTAGTATTTGCATTTAGAGGGTTATGTTTTTTTGTAGTAACCGCCAACTTCAGTTGGCTGGTTGTCTCAAAATAGAAGGTTTTAATTGTATTTAATATTTGAACAACTACTTTGAGACAACCTGCCAACTGAAGTTGGCGGTTACTGAACAGTTACTTTTTGTAAATACTAATCAATCGTTTTAACAAAATCCGAAAAGACCTTTTTATGAAGTTCCAAATCCATATCAGGAGAAAGTGATACACGAGCAATATAATCTTTGTCACCTTCTTTAGTCGTTCCTTGAGTAGAGGTAGCAGGTATCGTCCAATAGCAACCTTTTAGTTGTCCGTAGCTTACGCAATATTTACTTTCATTAGGAATTGCTGTAATCATCATATTGATTAATTGATGATTTAATGCTCTTTTATAAGTTTCTCTTTCTTCATCCGTATTTCCCTTAGTAGGAAGGTCTAATGAAAAAACCGAAGGCGTAAATCCTTGTTTCGCCAATTCTTCCGAAACGAAATTAATCTTCGCCGCAGGTAAAATTTCCCTAATGAAATTTACAAATGCACGAGTATTGTTATAAGCATCTTGAATACGTTCTAACATGTAAGGTAATTGCTTCGCTAATAATTCAATCTGAAGAGCAGTCGCTTCATTATCACAAAGTCTTAGATGCGTTTCTATTTTATTCATCAACTCAATTGTCTTTGTATTTCCTACACAATAACCCGCCGTACATAATCCACCACTTGGAAATTTAGATCCACTCGCATAAGAAATCGTTCTAATTGTCGAGAGTATCGCACCTTCTCCTAAGAAGTGTACATTAGGACAAAATGTTTGATCCAAAATAAAAACAGGATCGATAGCGGTATTACCATTTTGAGTTTTACGTACTTTACTTAGAACTGCTTTAAGTTGTTCTAAGTCTGGAACTTCAACTCTAGGATTGGTTGGAATCTCAGCGATGATATAAGGAACGGCATCTTGTTCCGCCATTTGATTTAAAACAATATCAATACTTTTAACCATATCATTACCTCCATCAACTGGCAAATCAACTACCTCAACATTTTCAATACATGCTGCTACTCGTCTTGCTTGATCATTTGTTCCACCATAACAATTTGGAGGAACGATAATTTTAATCGCTTTTCCTTTATGATTTTCTAGAGCATCATGAATCAATCCCATCATAATCGCATATTGAATAGAGAGTCCACTTGAACCAATTAGAGCTTTGGTAGTAGTACCCGTAACATCAGCAATGGTCTCTAAAACAATCTCTTTGCTCGCCTTTATATTATTATTTACATTATTAATATAAGGTCTATTGATTAATATTTTTAAAACAGAGACACAATTGGCTGGAGTCATCGCAATGGTCTCTCTTCTTCTTACATGCTGAATAGCTGAGATGTAATGTTCATTCTGTTTACCATTTACTAACAAGATACTTCCATAACTCCCAATAATATTGACCACAAAATCAATATTAGAGTTAAATTTAATATTAGAAGCATTCTTTTGTTGAGAAATTAAAATAGTACTTCCATTAAATTCCGAAACATCGTCTACATTTTCCACCTTTTTTAAATCGAATTGATAACCATAAACATGGTGCAAAATTTCAGCATCAAAGTATTTAGGTAATTTATCAGTATATACGATTTGAGTATTTTTTTTGTCTAATAAATTTTTTCTAAGTACTGCCAAAATAGGAGTCGTACTGGATGAAAAACTAATGACATTATCGGAGTGTAGATCATGTAAATTAGCAATCGCCCATTCTAATACACAAGACAATGGATGCCCCAATCGAATATAATCATAAGCAGTTGGCAATTCATTGAGTGCCTTTGATTGCAAATTATTGTTTTTGTATAAATGCTCAAATTGTTCTAAGAATTGAACCTTAGCCAATTTTTCCTCATAAATATCTAGTCGATGTGTAGTTAATTTTAACCAGTCTGTTGGTGCATTTGCTAAAACACCAGTAATATAATTTAGAATTTTATTGTCTTGCATAATTTCATCTTTAGATTAAGCGGCAATTTACATGAAATTGATTTATTTTAAAAGGGATTTATATAGTGTATAATTTTTTTTTTACATGTAGACATGCTTTGGAAATTTGTTCTTTTTATAAATGGTATTACGAACTGACTTTTTGACGATTTATCTGAACAAGGGAACGCTACGCTATTCGAATGTTCAAATGCTCGAATAGCGTAGCGTTCCCTTATTCAGTCAAATCATAAAAAAAGCCAACTCGTCAAACTTCATAAATCCTCCTTCCTATTTCCCAAAAAAAAAAGCCCCGTAAGTCGAAAGACTTACGAGACTTTTAATTAAAGCGGAGAAGGAGGGATTCGAACCCCCGGTACCCGTTAAGGTACGTCGGTTTTCAAGACCGGTGCATTAAACCAGCTCTGCCACTTCTCCAGTTGTTTACTTCAATAACTCATTCGTTATTTTAAAGCGTTGCAAAAGTATATTAAGTTTTGCAAAAATGAAACCATTTTGCAATATTTATTCATTTTTTTTCAAAAAACATATTTAAGTTATTTTTGCTTTGTTTGGAACGAGGTACTTATATTTGAGAAATAAATTAAATTTAATTTTTA
>JALZVK010000081.1 GCA_023301005.1 Saprospiraceae bacterium
CATAATTTATTTTGAGATTATTTTTTAATCAATCGAGGCAAAAAACGTAGGCGATGCTATGCATCGACGAGGCTTTTTAACGAAGAGTGATAAAAAAAGGAGCCAAAATAAATATGAGATAATTGTGTTCAAGAACTTATGAGCAATAATAGGTCATAAAAGTACAAATATGAACAAAAATCTATCAGTCTTTTATTTTTTTAGATAAAAAGTTTGAATAGGTAATAATTTTTAAGGGCTTAAATTTTTTTAACAAAAAAAGCAATCGAAAGATTGCTACACGATTATTACCAATTCTCTCTGATAAATATTAAAAATACTTATCTTTGCGCCGCTTTTTTAATCTACTTACCAATACTAGATGGTAAGTAATAAATATCTTTTTTATGGCAAATACATCTGAAATCCGAAATGGATTATGCATAGAGTACAATCATGACATTTATACTGTTGTTGAATTTCTTCATGTAAAACCAGGTAAAGGACCAGCTTTTGTTCGTACCAAATTAAAAAGTTTAACTAATGGTAAAGTAGTAGATAATACTTTTCCATCTAATCATAAAATTACGATAGTAAGAGTTGAAAGACGTAAATTTCAATACTTATATAAAGACGAGATGGGCTATAATTTTATGAATAATGAGACTTATGAGCAAGTGAGTATTGAAGAGAAAATGTTGGACAGTCCTCAGCTTTTAAAGGAAGGCAGTACTGTTGATATTCTTTTTCATGCTGACAAAGAAATACCATTGATAATAGAAATGCCTCAGTATATTACTTTAGAAGTTGTTTCAGCAGATCCTGGAGTAAAAGGTAATACAGCAACTAATGCTACTAAACCTGCAAGAGTAGAAACTGGAGCAGAAGTTAAAGTTCCTCTTTTTATCAATGAAGGAGATAAAATAAAAATAGAGACCAAATCTGGTAAATATGTAGAAAGAGCTAAATAGCTCTAACTTTAATGGTTATCAAAAACAATAAAACGTATGTTTTTCATAACCTTTTAATAATTTTTATAATCTTGTTTCTATCGAATTTTCCGTTCTAAAAAAAATATCTAACTTAGCTTTTAATAAAAAGCAACGTTCTTTGATAAGTCACGTGGTCTTTTACTAAAATTTAAATCACGGGATTTGTCATAGAATCATAACAATGACAAACATCAACACGGACGTACAAACCAAGAATCAATCATGAAGTTTAATGAGATACAAGAGTTGATAAAACTCATCAACAAATCTAACCTTACAGAATTCAAATTAAAAGAAGGTGATTTCGAGCTTTCTATTCGTACTAAAAAATATGGTAGAGCTCGTGCTAGAGACATTCAAGCACTACAATCTTCTGCACCTCAAGTAGTATCAGTTCCTACACCTGTTTCAGCTATGCCGATGCAAGCAGCACCAGCTCCTGTTGCACCAGCTGTAGCAGCCGCCCCCGCTGCTGAAGCACCTGAAAGCAATAATAACCTAATTATCAAATCTCCAATTGTTGGTACTTTTTATCGGTCTGCAGGACCTGATAAAGAATCTTATGTTGGTATTGGGTCAATTGTCGAAGTAGGTTCTGTAGTATGTATTGTAGAGGCGATGAAACTATTCAATGAAATAGAATCAGAAGTAAGTGGTAAAATTGTCAAAATATTAGTTGACAATGAATCACCTGTACAATACGACCAACCTTTATTTGAAGTAGAACCTTTATAAAAAATCATTTGATTAAATGATGATAGGTAAAATGAAAATCTAATTATTGTAATTTCCATTTTATCATATTTTCATTTATTCATCCTATCCAGAATAGTATGTTTAAAAAAATACTCATAGCTAATCGTGGAGAAATTGCTTTGCGAGTAATCAGAACTTGTAAAGAAATGGGCATCAAAACTGTTGCCGTTTACTCCACAGCGGATAAAGATAGTCTTCATGTAAGGTTTGCTGATGAAGCAGTTTGCATAGGACCTCCGTCGTCTGCTGAATCCTATTTGAGCGTTCCCAGAATCATGGCAGCTGTAGAAATTACGAATGCAGATGCATTGCATCCAGGTTACGGATTTTTAGCAGAAAATGCTGATTTCGCTGAAGTATGCGCCGAATATGGAATTAAATTTATCGGACCAACTCCCGAGCACATTCGCAAAATGGGAGATAAAATTACCGCTAAAGAAACCATGATAAAAGCAGGAGTTCCTGTAGTTCCTGGTTCAGGCGGTTTGATAAAAGATTTAAAATCAGGACTGGCAACCGCTGAAGAAGTCGGTTACCCTGTTATACTTAAAGCAACCGCAGGTGGTGGTGGTAAAGGAATGAGAATCGTATGGAAGCCTGACGAATTTGAAGAAGCTTGGGAAAAGGCTCGTCAAGAAGCTAAAGCTTCTTTTACGAATGATGGAATTTATATTGAAAAATTTATCGAAGAACCTCGTCATATAGAAATTCAAATTGCAGCTGACCAAACTGGAAAGGCTTGTCATTTATCTGAAAGAGATTGTTCGATACAACGAAGACATCAAAAATTAGTAGAGGAATCTCCTTCTCCATTTTTGACTAAAGCACTTCGGAAAGCAATGGGTGAAGCAGCAATTCTTGCAGCGGAATACATTGGTTATGAAGGTGTAGGTACCGTTGAGTTTTTGGTAGATAAGCATAAGAATTTTTACTTCATGGAAATGAATACTCGTATTCAAGTAGAGCATACGGTAACAGAGGAAGTAATTGACCATGACTTAATCAAAGAACAAATAAAAATTGCAGCAGGCGAAAATATCTCAGGGAAAAATTATTTCCCAACTATGCATGCAATTGAATGTCGAATCAATGCCGAAGATGTATATAAAGATTTTCGTCCTTCACCGGGAACGATAACTTCATTTCATAGTGCAAAAGGTCATGGCGTAAGAGTAGATACTCATGTATATGCAGGTTACTCTATTCCACCTTATTATGATTCGATGATTGCTAAGTTGATTTGTCGTGCTCGAACTAGAGAAGAATGTATTACCAAAATGCGAAGAGCTTTAGATGAATTTGTAGTTGAAGGTGTCAAAACTACAATTCCTTTTCATAGACAATTAATGGATGATGAATCTTTTCAAAAAGGAAAATTCCACACAGGTTTCCTAGATACTTTTGAGTTGAAACCTGAAAAGAAATAATTTCATTTTTCTATAAATAAATGAAGGGTAATAATTTTCGAAGAAAATTATTACCCTTTTTTATTTTTAAATTCGAAACAAGTATTAATACAAGTCATAAGTAGCGGAATGGGAACTGCGGAAAATGTGGGTTGCGCCTGCCTGACGGCAGAGGCAGGGGTGCCAGCATGGTGGGAAAGGTATTTTTCCGCATTGATTTTTGATTACTTTTCATCAAGGAAAAGTAATAACAGAAGTTAGAAAGTAAAAATAGAAATCAACCATTTAAGAAATCAACTCATCATATAAAGTCTGAAAATTCTGATTCCGATGCATCTCAGGCGTCAACGCATTCATATCCTTCAATACAAAAGCCATCTTATCAAAAGCAGCTCGAATATCCCCATAGTTATTTAATTCCTTTTGCACCTCCGTCATATTCAAACTCGTTCCTGCCGACTTAATCGCTTCATCCAATTCAGTAATTTTATCATTCCAATATTTGATATAACCAATTCGAGAAACAGGACTATAAATTTTAGAGTCTTCCAAAATGATAGGAAAAATCCTTTTCGCAAAATCTTTATTCTCATATATTTGAGTTAACTCAAACATGCAATTTTCTGATTTTAAATATTTCTCACTTATCACTACGATGATTTTATTTCCCTTACCGATGTCTCCCATAAAACCAACTATACTTCCTTTATAACCTAAATCTCTTTTGTCACGCGTCACTTTAATTCCTTTCGCTTGAAGTTCCTTATCTAGTTGGTCAACAATTTTTTCACTATCACCTCCCCAAGCGTATGAAATATAAATATCGGAAGTACTATTTGTAGGAGTATTGTTATGACTTACATTTTTATCATCGGAAATTGGAGCATTTGGTTTTTGAAAAAGCTGAGTCGCTTTTTCCATAATGATTTGTTCCTCTTCAATATCGTCTATAATTTGAGTGAAATTATATCGTAGGCGATTCAATTGTTGATTAGCATTAGTCTCTGAGGTAATGCCATGCTGTATATTTTTTTTTAAACCGTTATAAGTACCTTGTTGGAGAATCACAGTATTAAATAAGTCGTTATCTTTTGTAACACTTTTTAATTGCTCAAGAGCTTTACCAATATCATTAGTAAGAAGCAATTTTAGATGAGTTTTTATATCTGTTAAAGTCATTTGATTTTTTTATTTATAGTGTTAGATTTTATAAAAGTGAAAATACATTTTCCTTGAAATAACTTATAATAAATTATGGTTTAAATAAAGTCTAAAAAAAAATGACTAACTATATTTATGCAAAAAAAACAATTCTTACTTATTGTACTCTTGCTTTGCAAAGTCTTCCTTTTTAGCCAATTCAACCTATCAGGAATTGTCGTAGATGAAAAAAACGAACTACTTCCATTTGTCAATATTTTAATCAATGAAATTCTAACTGACGGAGTCAGTTCTGATATTGATGGAAAATTTAAAATAGAATCCGACGAACCAATTGTTTCGCTGACGCTCAGTTATGTAGGTTATAAAAATTTAATTTACGAAGTGCAAAAAGAAGACTTAGGAAAACGGATAAAATTGAAGATGACATCGGCAACATTTAATTTGACAGAAGCAGTAGTCATCGCAGGTGAAAATCCCGCTCATCGAATTATAAAAAAAGTAGTAAAAAATCGAGATAAAAATAATCCTGAAAAAATGCAATCCTTCCAATGCATTACTTATAATAAAGTAGTGATAGATTTTTTACCCAACAAAAAAAACATTTCAGAGTTTCAAGACAAACATCGAGATTCAAAAAGAAAATATAGAAGAGGTCAAGTTCAAAATTTTGATAAGCTTTTAAAAAATGCAGAAGCGCAACATTTGATGTTGATGGAATCGGTGACGGAACGTAAGTTTTTATTTCCCGAAAAAAATAGCGAACATGTTTTACATAATCGAGTTTCAGGTTTTAAGAATCCTTCCTTTGTAGCACTCGCTAATAACTTTCAACCTTTTTCATTTTATGGAAATCACTTTGAAATATTAGATAAAGCTTACCTCAATCCAATCAGCCCAAACAGTACAAAAAAATATTTTTTCAATATTGAAGATACGCTGTTTCAAAAAACAGATACCGTTTTTGTCATTTCATATCATCCTAAAAAAGGCAAAAATTTTGAAGGACTAAAAGGTTTATTATACATCAATACAAATGGTTACGCTTTGCAAAATGTAATAGCAGAACCCAACGATAAATCTTTTATCCAAATGAAAATCGAACAACGTTATGTTCATTTGGATGGAAAACAATGGTTTCCCGAACAACTTAATTTTGAGATAGAAGCAACCAAATATCCTAACAAAGATGTCGGTACTCGTATAACTGGAAAAAGTTATATCGATCAAGTACAATTGAATATTGAATTAGACAAAAAGGATTTTAATTTAGAAAGTTATACAACCGATAAAAAAGCGAATAGAGTAACCGATTCAATTTGGCAAAAACATCGCCCGCAAATACTTACGGAGAAAGAAGAACAAACCTATGTATTCATGGATTCCGTAGGCGCAAAGATTAAATTAGATCAGATGTTAAATGCAATGGAAGCACTAGCAAGTGGTAAATGGTCAATTGGTAAAGTAGATGTTTTACTCTCTAAAGTGTTGAGTTTCAATAACTTCGAGGATGTGCGATTAGGATTAGGATTGCAAACTAATGAGAAATTAAGTCGCCACTTTGAACTAGGTGGTTACGGCGGATATGGTATTGCTGATAAAAAATGGAAATACGGAGGAGTATTGTTATTAAATATTTTGCCTCAAAAGAAATTGCAATTAGAATTGAATTATTTAAAAGAAATCAAAGAACCTGCGACACTTAGATTCTCAGATAATTCGCAAATTTTTGATAGACAATTCTACGCTACTCAAATGGATAATTGGGAAAGAAAATTGGTTCATCTCAAAGGAAGAGTAGGGCAGTTTCTACAAGCAGGACTTTCTCTAGAACAAAGTACTTGGCAACCTCAATATGAATATTTTTTTGATGGAAGTGATATTCCTAATGAGCAATTTAATTTTACGGAAGTAGGTGTGGATTTGCGATTTGCTTTTAGAGAAAAGATTGTTCGATTTATGGGAACGGAGTTTTCTGAAACTAGATTTCCACTTGTTCTTTTTTCTTATAAAAAAGGAATTGATGATTTTTTAAAAAGTGATTTTGATTATCATCAATTTGAGTTTTCTTTATATGATGATATACGTATTCGTAATCTCGGAGAAACTTCCATTCGAATGACAGCAGGATGGACGAATGGAAAAGTGCCCTACAGTTTGTTATATACAACAAGTGGAATTGGAAGTGGATTTCAATGGGTAGAAATTCCTTTTACATTTCAAACGATGCAACCTTATGAATTTCTTTCTGATCGATTTGTCAATTTATTTTTTGAACATAATTTTGAGACACTCCTTTTAAAGTATAAAAAATTCAAACCTGAATTTTCTATCGTTCAAAATATCGGTTGGGGAGATTTAAAAGATGCAGACTTGCATGAAGGTGTTGAATTTAAAACCATGGAAAAAGGTTTTTTTGAAAGTGGATTTAGAGTAGATAATCTAGTTCGGTTCAATTATTTTAATATCATGTATGTTGGAGTAGGCGGAGGGATTTATTATCGCTTTGGTAATTATGCTTTGCCGACTTTAGAAGAAAATTTAGCTTATCGTTTTCGAATTAAGTTTTCTTTTTAAAGCAAGTTTGATTAACGAATTAAGTCTAATGTTCTACGACTTTCTTTTTTCAAAAAAAAAATTAACTTTACAACTCAACTTAAAACATATTTAAAAATAATTAACCCATTCATAAATAAATCTAAATTTCATTTAATTTGAAAACAAGACTTATCTATGAATAAAATAAAAAGTAAAATGAATATTGCAGGATTAATTGGAAAGGTTCAAGATTATAAAACGGTTCGTAGCAATACGAAAGAATATAGAGATGCTTGGCACTCGGAAATCAAACCAATGTTACACAGTAACCTCGAACAAATAATTAAAGAATCTGGATTATCCGCTACTGTAGAAGAGAAAACAGAAATGGATAATTTGGAAGCAGTCGTAGTGGATTTGGGACAAGAAGAAAGTGGTATCAGTCAGCGAGTAACGGATAAAATAAATAAATCGCTTATTCGATATAACGGTATGCTTGTGTATCAACAATTGTTTAATGGAAAAATAGTCATCATGATTGTTCCTCCTTTTGTTGAAGGATTGGGACAACCGAAGCCTCCGTATAATTTGGAAATATTAAGACCTGAAGAATTGAAAGCTCCTTTCTTGCTTCGACACATGGAAAAATTATTAAAGGAATTGACAGAGTGGGAAGACTTCGATGATGATTTACCAGAGAAAAAATCTATAGGTTTTCAAACTGGATTTAAAAATAATGAAGTATTAAGGGAAGGTTCTCCTAATGCTTAGTGAGTGGATGACCAAAATTAATTCACAAATAAGTTTTTGAAAAATTTAAAGCATACCCATAAATTCCACATTATAGAGAGAGGAATAAAGGGTATGCTTGATAAAAAAATAGATACACTTATTTGTATGTATTTTTAGCTCCTTGGACAATCTACAACATCGTTCCAATATTGTCCATCAATAGATCCAACTGTTACACATTTGTTAGCATCAACTTGTGCCTTCACACACTTCGCAAACGTAACTGCATTACTATTTTGACAATTATTCGCTCTTCTTGAAGTTTGATTTTGTGAGGTAACATGTTCTATTACATCCCAATCATATTTCCCTTCTGTTTTAAAAATTAGAATAGATTCATTTTCATTCAATAATGATATTCCAAAAATAAGAGCTTCTTCGAATTCATCTGTCTCTGTTGATAAATCGCTCTCTACATTTTGAATATCCTCTGTTTGGGAACTACTATCTTTAGAACAAGACGTAAAAAATGAGATACAAGTAATTGTACATAATGTGACGATAAAAAATAATTTTTTCATTTGAATATAAATTTGAATATAATCTCTCCTTTATTTTAAGTGGCTTTGAGAATTCCCACTAAAGACAATATTTTATATCCAAGGGTTCTAATGTTAGAAATATTTTATATAAACTTACAAACAAAACAAAACAAAACAAAACAACAACAATAATAATAAAATCATAAAACACGTATGATAAAATGTTAATGTATATCTTTTCTATTATCTATTTATTTACTGTGAAAAAATAAAGAGCGATTAAAAAATTTCATTACCGTACACTTTTAAATTTAAAGGAAAAAGTTTCCAATTAAAGCTAACCCAGAGCGGGGAGAAAAGTGTGCTAAATAAAAAAGTGTACGGTAATGATTAAAAAATAAACAAGAACGGCTATCCAAATTAATTGGATAGCCGTTTTGTATTTTATAAAAAAAAATCTGCATTAGACTGCAATGATTTAAAAAACCACCACAGCACTAACACAGACGCTCACAGTAATTTAAAGTGTCTTTATCACAATAAATGACAAGGACATTTCAATGCGTCACATTGATGCAGTAATGTTTATCTAAGTAGGATTTTTTGAGAAAATTATATGTAGTAGTTAAGGGGATACTATATTATTAGTATAGTATTAATTTTGAGAGTTTCAGTCTCGTTTTTTTTGTTTTAGTTTGAAAATATTATCATTTGGTTATAAAAGTAAACGCTGCATATTTCATAAATATGAAATTATAGCATAAAATTAACTGGCAGAAATTATGATTTCTGTTTGTTAGTAATCCGTTTTTAAGTTTGAAATTTGGGAATGTTAAGGAATTTGGAGGATTGTTTACATTAGACTGTTTAATTCAAACTCAAACTTAAAGAAAAAAAATTGCATTTTTAATTTTGAATCTATTTTTTCAAAAAAAAATTGCAAATTGCAAATTAAATTCAATTCATATTTTCATTGAAAAAAATCACTAAGCTTTATGTTATACCTGAAAAAAAATCGATTTTATTTTAGCTACATTTTTATTGTATTGATGTTGGCATCATGTGGAGGAGAGAAAAAAGTAAAAAATCAAGGTTCCACAAACCAAGCTGCCGTAGCTGCCACTACTCCACAAAAAACGTCCACACCAACTCCAACAGCAACCGCATCTAAAAAAACTTCTAATACAACCGCATCTGGAAAAGTTATGTTGTCAGCTAAGGATATTACAACAACATCGGGAGGAGATTTTTGTGTTGATGTGCAAGTGAGTAATTTTGTAGACATTATTGCTATGCAGTATAGTACCAATTGGGATACTAAAGCATTACAATATAAAGGTGTTCAGAATTTTGCCTTAAAAGATTTATCAAAAGAAAGTTTTGGACAAGGCAAGGGCGAGACAAATGCATTGAGAGTTTCATGGTTTCCTAATGACCTCAAAGGAGTTACCTTATATGATGGTTCTACGATTTATCAAGTTTGCTTTAAAGCAATAGGGGCAAGAGGAACCAATACTGAAGTGAAATTTACCAATAAACCAATCGTTGCTGAAATCGCTAATTCCAAATATCAAAAAATGGAAGTAGACTTAAAAGCGGTACGAGTTAAAATCGAATAGGAATATTATTTCTAACGAGTTTTTTAAGAGGAATTTTAAAATATAATAAACTCAATGTTTTCGAGGCAATAAAATTTTTAAAATTCCCATTTAAAAAAAATAAAAAAATCGTTGTTTTACAATTCAAAATCTATTAACTTCGCACTCCATTTTGAAAAAACAATGGAAAACAAAAACTATGAATTTAATTCATTGTCATAAAATCCCCTCGTAGCTCAGTTGGTTAGAGCGCCTGATTGTGGTTCAGGAAGTCACTAGTTCGACTCTAGTCGAGGGGACAAAAGCATCATTCACTTATTATTGGATGATGCTTTTTTATTTGTCATTTATAAGATCCATTAATACCATTATCTATTATGTCAAAAAAAGTAGAAAATAAGAGAGGTGTCGTAGCTCGTAAAGTAAAGGGCTTCCGTGATATTGATTCGAACTTGAATCAATTGAAATGGAAAATCATCAATGCTGCTAGTGAAGTATATAAGAAATATGGTTTTGAACATTGGGATACTCCCGTATTGGAATACGCAGATTGTTTAGGTAAATACTTACCTGACGAAGACACAGTTGACAAAGGAGTTTATTCATTTAAAAATCCAGAATTAGAACCTGTTCTTCGTGCTGACGGTAAAGAGTTGCGTGATGATGATGCTCATGTAGTTATGGAAAATGCGTTTCTTTCTATGCGATATGATTTGACATCGCCACTTGCTCGAAGATATGCAGAAGGATTGTTAGAAAAATATCAACGCCACCAATTGGGACAATTGAAGCCGCCGTTATTTCGACGATACCAATTTGGTCCAGTATATAGGTATGAGATAAAATTAGGCCCAGGACGTTTTCGAGAATTTTGGCAATTAGATTTTGATAATGTAGGTACGAATGATGTTGCTGCTGATGCGGAAGTTTGTATGGTTTTGTCAGATGCTTTGGAGGCAATTGGATTGCCCCGTAAGAGTTATGTTGTAAAAGTCAATAATCGAAAAATCTTAACTGGTTACTTAAAAGATTTAGGTGTCGAAAATGATTTGGACGAACAAAACATTATTCGAGTCATTGACAAAATGGATAAAATCGGATTAGATAATGTTGCACTAGAATTAGCAGGAGGAAGAACGGATAGTTCAGGTGCAGCTATCAAAGGTTTGAATTTAGATGCTAACTTAGTAATAGGCATTGTTGATTTTATTAAAAATTTCTCCAATCAAAAAACACGTCAAGAAGTGTTAGCTGATTTAAGAAATTTAGAAATAAAAAATGAGACGGCGCAAGACGGCATTCAAGAGTTAGAGAAAATGGATAAGATACTTTCCACTTTGGATTTCGATGAAGAGCGAGTGATTTTTGATCCATCATTAGTTCGTGGATTGGCTTACTATACGGGACCTGTTTATGAAGTAGAATCTTTACAAACTTACATTGATGCCAAAGGTGTCGAGCGTCGTATCGGTTCTATTTGTGGAGGTGGACGATATGATACTTTAGTAGAAAATCTTTTGGGAATAAAAGTTCCAGCGACAGGTGGTTCGATAGGTGTGGATCGATTAGCGGAATTATTGATGCTAACTAATCAAGCGCCTAAGCGAAAAGATGGACCTGTTTTTATTGCGTACTTCGATGAAGAATTGGTTCCGCTTTATCAGCGAATGGCTAGAGACTTGAGAGATGCAGGAATCGAAACAGAAGTCTATTATGGAATGGATAAAAAGAAAATGAAAAAACAAATGGCTTACGCTGATGATAGAAATTGTCCATTTGTGATTCTAGTAGGAAGTAATGAAGCAGAGAAAGGAGTGGCGACTGTGAAGAATTTAAAATTAGGGAAAGAACTTTCTAATACTATTTCTGATAAGAAGGAATGGAATGAACGAGTGCAGAAAGAAATTCCTATGGCAGAATTGGCGGATTATATCAAAGGAGAAATGGGTTAAGGAATATTTGAATTATGTTCCGTTTAAAAAACGGGATGACGAATCTTCTTGTTTGACTTTTTATCTTATTTTTTATTTACTCCGTAAATGTATTGTTAGAAAAAAACAACGAAACCCAAATTTTCATTTTGAAAATTTGGGTTTCCTATTTATTTTAAATTAAAAAA
>JALZVK010000082.1 GCA_023301005.1 Saprospiraceae bacterium
AGCATGGTTTTAAAATTGATGTCTCTAAATTTCCTATTGGAAATTATATTGTGTATCTTCAACATAGCGACTTGAAGAAAGTAATTCAATTTATAAAAATACATTAAGTCTATTTTAGAATTTTATTTCTAAAATAAGAGAGTAACCCCTCACTCAAATATTCGGTGGCATCTCATTCGGTAGGGATGTCACCGTTTTTTTTATTTCCTTTCCACAAGCATAATTCAATATTTTAAATCAGTTTCTTAGTTTTGTAAAATATTTTATAAAACAAACTCATCGAAATTGTGATTTGGAAAAACCTAATCAAGACCGCCATCAACGGAACCGACCGTACCGAACTCTCCGAATCCACATTGGCAGAGCTAAAAAAACTAGGCGTAAATATTGACGACAATCCCGCTAACGTCCTCCTCGAAGGTGCGACCCTTTATGCGCAAATGCGTAAAGCAGGATTCCAACCTCAACAATGGAAAGGAGATATTCCCCTACCAGCTCAAAAAGATAAAACCAAAATATGCAGTAAAAATTCATCTGATCATTTAGCAATGATTTTGAATGGAGCTTATACGGAAGCATTAGATGAATTTATCCAACACCTTATAGGAAATAAAAAAACACTTCCTCCCGAACTCCTTCCTGAGTTATTAGAGAAATGTCGAAACGATAAAACACTTTGGAAAAAACTTCGATTTGCAATTGGCGAACGAGGTCATTGGTTGATTGAGCAAAATTCAGATTGGCAATTTTTAATTGGCAAAACAAATCATGTCGAGTGGGAAGATGGAACAAAAAAAGAACGCATCGCTTTACTCGAACATTTACGTGCGACCCAACCTGACGAAGCACTCGAACTTATCGAATCCACTTGGGAAGAAGATGATTGGCAACATCAAGTTGATTATTTAAAAACATTAAATAAAAATATTTCTCTAGCGGATGAACCGTTTTTAGAAAAATGTCTAGATGCTAAACGAAAAGATATTCGTAGAACTGCGGCAATGTTATTAGAAAAAATAGAAGGTTCGGAATTGATGAATCGAATGTGGGAACGCCTTCAAAATTTAATTACATTAAAATCTCGAACACTTAAAAAAGATAAACTCGAAATCCAACTTCCTGATGCTTGTGATGATTCCATGATAAGAGATGGAATCGACCCTCGTAAGAAATGGTCAAAAGGTGGACTCAAGGCGAGTTACTTTGTACAGATGTTTATTATTATTCCACCTGTTCGGTGGGAGACTTTTTTTGATAAAAAAGCAGATGAACTTATACAAATATTCGTTCGAAGCGAATGGGCAGAATTATTAGTTCAAGCATCGATTAGTTCAACAATTCGATACCGTAATGAAAATTGGATGAAAGCTATCGGTGATTTTTATTTTAAAAATTATATCAAACAACGTTGGGAGAATCTAGAAGTGAAAGCATTATTTGGCATCCTACCTGATCATCTATTTAATCAATATGCTATTCAAGAGTTAAAAGATTACAAAGAGATTTTGGAAAATGACGAACCCGTAATTCAATTGTTACAACTCAATGAAAGTGCTTGGGATAAAAACCTAACCTTACTCTTTATGAAAAACTTAAAGAGTATCATTTCCCAAAATATTAATTACGCTTGGAATTATATTCACTATCGACATGTCCTTGATCGAGCTGCTTATGGAAGTGATCCTGACTTGTATGATATTCTAAATAAGAGTTGGTCAAATGAAGATAATTATTGGACTAATTGGGGAAAAGAAATTGATGTATTTTTGATGGTCTTGAAATTTAGAAGAGATATGATTGTGGAGTTGGGAAAATAAAAAAAGTAGGTCTTTCTGTTTCTAAAATGCCTTTATAAAAAAAAAACTTAATTGATAAAATTAAAGATAAATACATCGTCAGAGTTGAGAATTCTTATTTGAAAATAATTATTAACTAAAGACTATAAATAATTTTATAGAAATGAAACTGAGTTTTTTCTTATTGCTACTATCTATATCATTTTCCGTTTTTGGACAAAATGAAAAAAAAAATATTTCTTTTTTTCCTACACTCAATAATGAATTTATAGAAATTAATAAAGAATATTTTTCGCAGTCAATAGATGATAGTATCAACTTTGAAGCTATTCGATTTTATATTTCTGATATAGAGCTTTTTCAAGATGATGATTTAATTTTTTCTTTAGAAAAAAAACATCACCTCATTGATTTGGAAACACCTGAATCTTTGAAAATGGATTTTGAAATAAAACAAGATTTAAAATTTAATAAAATAAAATTCAATCTTGGCGTAGATAGTTTGACCAATGTAGGTGGAGCGATGGGCGGAGATTTAGATCCCTCTAATGGAATGTATTGGACTTGGCAAAGTGGATATATTAATTTTAAATTAGAAGGCATAACTGCATCTTGCCCTGCACGACATCATTTTTTTCAATATCATCTAGGCGGTTTTCAATCTCCGTATAATTCATTGCAAACAATCGAACTGCCTCTATTCAATACCGATTCAAAAAGTATAAAAATCAATCTTGCGATTGATGATTTTTTTAAAAATATAAATATAAAAGAAACTTACGAAGTGATGAGTCCGAGTCAACGAGCAACTGATTTGACTGAATTAATCGCTTCTATGTTTTCTATTTCAAAATGAAATCAAAAATTTATTTACTATTTATAGTTGTCTTTGGGTCAGTTGCTTTCCGTTCAGATTATTTTGAATTGGAGTATCCTGAACATTTTCCAAAATCTACTTACGAATTTTCTAAAAACCCATTGACTACTGAAAAAGTGGAACTCGGAAGAGCATTGTTTTATGATCCAGTTTTATCAAAAGATAATATGATTTCATGTGCATCTTGTCACTCGCCTTATAATGCATTTGCACATACGGACCATGACTTAAGTCATGGTATCAATGATGAAATAGGAACTAGAAATGCACCTGCACTTTTCAATTTAGCTTGGCAAAAAACTTTTATGTGGGATGGTGCGATCAATCATTTAGATATGCAAGCCTTAGCTCCGATTTCTCATCCAAAAGAAATGGGAGAAACTTTAAAAAATGTAATATCGAAATTACAAAACAAAAATATATATCCACTACTTTTCCAAAACGCATTTCAAGATAGTATCATAACTGGCGAACATATTTTAAAAGCATTATCACAATTTCAATTGACTCTAGTTTCTGCAAATTCAAAATACGATCAAGTGAAAAAAGGAATTGTAGAATTTTCTCCACAGGAAGAAAACGGTTATCAATTATTTCAAAAGAATTGCAACAGTTGTCATACCGAACCACTTTTCTATAACCTGCCTTCCGATAAGGAAGGCAATACATTTGCAAATAATGGATTGCCAATAGATACGACATTAAATGATTATGGAAAATGGATGATTACTAAACAAAGTGCGGATAGTTTAAAATTTAAAATTCCAACTCTTCGGAATCTAAGTTACACTTATCCATATATGCACGACGGACGTTTTAGGAAATTAAAAAATGTACTGAATCATTACACTCAAGATATTTCCAAAAGCTCAAATAGTATTTCTGATATAAAAAATAACATTACTCTTACGTCAAATGAAAAAGTGGATTTAATCGCTTTCCTTTTGACACTCAATGACAAAGAATTTGTATTTAATAAAAAACATCAATACCCAAAAGAGATTTTAAATCAATAAAAAAAAATTAATCACATAATTAAAAGCAATATTTAAAATGAAAAAAGCACTACTCTTATTTTCTTTTAGTTTGGCAATAATGATATGTCATGCACAAGGTCCTGCCGTGACTTCATGGTTACAAAATACTACCGAAACAGGAAGTTACTATATGGAAGGTAACTCAACTGCAATGGACAATGAAATTTTATACAACTGCCAAAAAGTAGAATACTCTACGGATTTTGTTTACGTAACTACAAAAGGAATTCCTGCATATCCAACAGGTCCATTTTTAGATGGAAATCCATCTCAAGCATCTGATCAAGATGCGATTTATAAAATGCCTTTGTTGCCAGTAGAGAATACTGGAAATGCGATAGCTACCAATCCAGGGAATATTGGAGTTTTTATAAATGGCGTTTCTCTTTTTGATTATAGAGATGGAGTAGCATGGAATCCTAATACAGGAGCTCTTTGTGGAGGTCCAGGGAATCCAACTTGTCCAGGAGGTCCAGCAGCGCAGCAGGATTGGAATCGAGATGCGATACCAGCGGAGATGGCAGGGTTCGATTGTTCGAAGGCGCATCCTGCAATGGGGAATTATCATCATCATCAAAATCCATCAGCGTTTAAGTTGGACTTAGATGTGGTTTCAGATATTTGTAATTTATATGATGCGGATGGTTTGTATGCGATTGATGCAACACAACATTCTCCATTGATTGGATTTGCTTATGATGGCTTTCCAATTTACGGAGCTTACGGAAATAAAAATGCTGATGGAACTGGCGGCATCGTTCGTATCCAATCAAGTTACCAATTGAAAAATATTACGACTCGACCGAATGGCCCAGATGTAGATTTAGTGGTAACTGCGGGTGGACCTAATGGAGGAATGCAAACACTTTCCTTAGGATACTTTCGAGAGGATTATGAGTATGTCGCTCATCCAGGAGAGGAAGATTATTTGGATGAACATAATGGACGTTTTTGTGTAACGCCTGAATATCCAAATGGAACTTATGCTTACTTTGCAACTGTCGATGAAAATTGGAATTCTGCTTACCCTTATGTAGTTGGACCAACTTTCTATGGAGAAGCTGAGGATCGGAAAGTTAATAACATCAATGAAACAACAACTGTTTATGATGGAACAACTTCGCTTTCTAAAATTGAATTTGAGCAAATAAATATTACAATTTTTCCTAATCCTACAGCGGATTTGATTGCTATTCAAATTAATGATTTGGCAGATGAAGACTTCCAAGTAGAGTTGTTTGATATGAATGGAAAATTAGTGAAGCAATCACAAATTAATAAAGGAAGTACGATTGCTTATTTTGATACAGAAACAATGTACGGAGGAACTTATGTGGTGAAAATTTCTAGTGAGCAATATAGTACATCGAAAAAAGTAGTGATTACAAAGTAGATTTATAACAATACATTTACAAAGTAAACAAAACGGCATAATGCGATTCATCGCATTATGCCGTTTGTTGTAAATTAAAATTGTGTTTATTCTTTATTGAATTAGCACTCTAGATTTAATCTTTATCAAAAGACATTAATTATATTTGTCTTTTAAAATTTAGGATTTTCGAAATCAATTAAGATTAATGAAAAAAAATAAAACCCAAACCCTCCGCCCCCACGCAGAAGATGCCTATGCTGCGGAACTCAAAGCCATTGCAAAAATTGACGACAAACCTCGCCCAACCAATTGGAATCTTTCCCCTTGGGCAGTAGTCACTTATCTCTTAGGTGGGAAACTTGAAGACGGAACTGAAATCGAACCTAAGTATTTTGGAAATCGAAGATTGATAGAAGTGGCAGTTGCTACACTCGCTACAGATAGAGCGTTGTTGTTAATCGGAATTCCAGGGACAGCTAAGACTTGGGTGTCAGAACATTTGGCTGCTGCGATTTCTGGAAATTCTACTTTGCTAGTTCAGGGTACTGCGGGGATGAATGAAGATGCCTTGCGATACCAATGGAATTATGCACAACTTTTATCTAAAGGTCCATCGGAAAGCGCGTTGGTGGCAAGTCCATTAATGAGTGCGATGCAAAATGGAAAGATTGCTCGATTGGAAGAGTTGACTCGAATACCTTCTGATGTACAAGATACTTTGATTACGATTTTATCAGAAAAATTATTACCTGTTCCTGAGTTGAATATGGAAATACAAGCGCAGCGTGGATTTAATTTAATTGCAACTGCCAACGACCGAGACAAAGGTGTGAATGAATTATCAAGTGCCTTGCGTCGTCGATTCAATACGGTCGTGATGCCTCTGCCAAGTACGATGGAAGAGGAAGTCAATATTGTAAAAACAAGAGTAGATAAAATTGGTGTGTCACTCGAATTACCTGCAACTGCTGCGCCTGTCAAAGAGATTCAAAGATTGGTAACTATATTCCGCGAGTTACGAAGTGGAAAAACTGAAGATGGAAGAACGAAACTCAAATCACCAAGTGCAACACTTTCTACTGCGGAAGCAATTTCAGTTATTAATAGTGGTCAAGCTTTGGCTGCACATTTTGGAGATGGTACTTTGAAGGCGAATGATTTGGCAGCTGGAATTACTGGTGCGATTGTAAAAGACCCTGTTCAGGATAAAGTGATTTGGCAGGAGTACTTGGAGACGGTGGTGAAGGAACGGAAGGAATGGAAGGATTTGTATCGAGCTTGTAAGGAGATGATTTGAACAAGGGAAAAAGGGAAGACGGATTTGAGATTTTAGAAGTTTGACGCTTTAATTTGTATGACTATTTATTTTACTTACTTCGTAAGTATATTGTTTTAAAAAAAAAATCAAGATAATTCGTCCAACTTCTAAAATCTCAAATCCGTCTTCCCTTTTTCCCTTCTTCAAACTCCCTTCTTCAAAAAAAAATATTCGATATTTTCAAAAAGAAATATTAGTAATTTTAATGATAACAATTTTCGGCATACGACATCACGGTCCAGGCTCCACAAAAAGCCTACTTCGAGCACTCCACAAACTCGAACCTGATTGCCTCCTCATCGAAGGAGTCAAAGATGCAGAAGCATTGTTACAACATGTAGCTAATAAAGAAATGCAACCTCCCGTCGCATTATTGACCTACAATCCAAAAGATTTTTCTCAAGCAATATATTCTCCCTTTGCAGAATTCTCACCAGAATGGCAAGCCATTAAGTTTGGTTTAAAAAAAGGAATCGAAGTGCAATTTATGGACTTACCTCAAGAGGTGACATTTGGAATTCAAAAAGCGGAGAAGGAAGGACAACCTGTTTTATTTGATTCAGGAAATGCGATAGACGAAGCATTAACCGAAGACGATAGAAAATTGCAAAAAGACCCGATGGCATACATGGCAGAAATCGCAGGTTATACTGATAGCGAACGATGGTGGGAAGTGACATTTGAAGAAAGCGAAAACCCTGATGAAATTTTTCCAACGATTGTCCAACTCATGCGAGCGATGAGAGAAGAATTGAATCGACCTGACCCTCCGATGGAACAACGTCGAGAAGCATTTATGAGAGAGACGATTCGAAAAGCAATCAAAGATGGATTTGAAAATATAGCAGTTATTTGTGGCGCATGGCATTCGCCTGTGTTAGAAGATTATGAAAAATATAAATCAAGTGATGATAAAAAACTCCTTCGTGGAATTAAAAAAGTAAAAACAAAAAGCACGTGGGTACCTTGGTCGTACAGTCGATTATCAACTCGAAGTGGTTATGGCGCAGGAGTGATCTCTCCAGCTTGGTATAAGTTGCTTTACAATAATCGAAAAGAAGTAAGTATTCGATGGATGACAAAAGTTGCTCGCTTATTTAGAGAAAAAGATTTGGATGCTTCCTCTGCACATGTGATAGAGGCGGTGCGATTGGCAGAGACTTTGGCGGTGCTTCGGAAGTTGCCGATAGCAGGAATTCGAGAAATGTATGATGCTGCCACTTCCATTTTTTGCGAAGGTCATGAGTCGCAAATGGAGTTGATAGAAAGTAGATTAATTATTGGCGATGTGATGGGGAAAGTGCCCTCTGAAATTCCTGTGATTCCTTTACAACAAGACTTTGACAAATCTGTAAAATCTGCAAGACTTTCTAAAGAGCGAAACTCTACAGAAGAGATTGTCAAAGAATTAGACTTACGAACAGAGAGTAATTTGCGAGGAAGTCACTTGCTACATCGAATTGATTTGTTAGGAATTAAATGGGGGAAACTGGGCAAAGGATCTCGATTAGCCAAAGGTAGTTTTAAAGAAATTTGGAGATTAAATTGGAAACCTGATTTTGCATTAGACCTCATCAGCGCAGGTATGTGGGGAAATACAATCTATGAAGCAAGTGTCAATTTTGTCAATAAAAAAGTCAATGAAATTGACAACTTACCAGAGTTGACTCAATTAACTGAAACTGCACTTAAAGCAGATTTGATAGATGCTGTTCCGAAATTAGTTCAACAATTAAAAGACCTTTCGGCATTGACTAAAGATGTTGAGAAGTTAATGTCTGCATTGCGTCCGTTGATTTTTGCAGTTCGATATGGAAGTACTCGTCAGTTGGATGTGAGTAGTTTGGAGGAAGTTATAAATCATATTATTCCTAGAGTTTGTGTTTTGTTGCCTAATGGATGTGTCGGCATGAATGAAGATTTTACCAATGATTTATTTGAAAAAATATTAGATACTAATCATTCGATTAGTTTAACAGACAATGAAGAACATATTAAAAATTGGAACAGAACACTTGATAAAATCACTCGACTAAAAAATGTAAGTACATTGTTAAAAGGAGGTTGTCTGCGAATGCTTTTTGATAAAAATTTGATTACAGTACAAGATACTGCCAATGAAATGTACTTGATGCTTTCCGTTGGAAATGATACGACGAGTGCGGCGCAATGGTTAGAAGGATTTTTACATGGAAGTGGTTTATTACTAATTCACAATATGGAGTTGTGGAATATTTTAAATAGTTGGATTGATGAAATGTCGTTTTTGACATTGAAAAGTCAACTGCCATTATTGCGAAGAACGTTCTCTGATTTTTCAGCTTCTGAAAAAGAAAAAATGATGGAAATGGCGCAACAGGGAAAAATTAAAGTTGCTAAAAAGAAAAAAGAAGATGAAGGTTTTGAACGTAAAAGAGGGGAGAAGGTGTTGCCAATTGTGAAGAAGTTGTTAGGAATATAACAATATATTTACATTTACATTTACATATAGTGCCGTACTTTAGTGCGGTGAAAAAAAATAAATATATTAATCCTCCTTCAAATGCGCTTCATTAAATCCCGTTAAACGTTCCAATTGCTGCTCCAAAATTTCTTTCCGTTCTTCAAAATAAACCTCCCAATCATTAATACTACTGACTGCTTTGTAAGAAGAATCTTCTTTAAGTTCGTCTAACTTCTCTTGCCAAGAATTTAATTTTTGAGTTAAACTCTTATAAGTACTTTCCAATTTTTTCAACTCTGTAATTCCCTCTGATTTTGGTAACATAATTCCTGATTTCAACTGCTGATTAATTTCACGAACCTTTTCCAAATCATTAGCTTTATAAGCTTTATTTAATTCTACAAATATCTCTTCAGCTTGATCGTGGAGTTCTTCGACCACTCTATCAGGATGACATTTTAGAGAAGTATGTCGGTATAATTTTTTCAATTCTTTTTGTTCCTCTTTAGTCAGTACTTTTAATTTTTCTCTTTTAGCTTCCTCATGAGATTTGGTATATTCCTCGTGGTCTTTTTTAGCTTCTTCAAATTCCTCTTGTTTGTCTTTGTCCTTATTATTTTCTTTAGCTTCTATTTCAGCCTTTACTTTATTTTGAAAAAGAAGTTGTTGCAAAAGGTCACCAAGGCGATCCGTGTGCATCTTACTAAACTTATGAATCTTCTTTTGAGTTTCACTAAACTCATTACTCAACGCAGCAATCTCATCTTCTAATAATTGAATTTCTCTTCGGTAATTATCAATCGGAGGATCGATACATTCTCTTAAAGATTGATGAAGTTGAGTAAATGTTTTTATTAAATCTAAAGCTTCTTCAAAAGCATTCGCTTTTAATTTATTATAAATTAAAGCGATGTTTTTATCTTCAATAAAATTTTCAAATTCCGCTAATCTTAAATGAATAAATTCAGTATCGCCAATTCCTAACAATGTTTTTACAATTTCTAATTTCTTTAGAAAACTAACAATCGGGTTGAGTGGTTTTTTTTCATTTTTAGAAAGTTGTTCGAAAATGGAAAGGTATTCGAACTCCGTTTCAAAACCTTTTGCTAAAGAAGGAATCTCTTCGTTAACGATAAGTGTTTCTTCCGAAGGTGCATTTTTATAACCCCAACCATAACTTCCATTTAAAACAACTGAAGTATCAATCACCCCAAATTTATGATCAATAAAATAATCCTTTTGATCTTCATCCAAGTTGATGATTCGAATACCTTTGCTGATTAATTCTAAATAAGCACCTGATTTTAAATTATAATCTCGATCCTTAATCAGAATCAAAATTACTTCAACACCTTCTATTGCTTTTTTTTGTAACAATGCAATTACGCCAGAGTCATCAATCCATCCTATTGCAAGATGAATTTTCTCAGTCGCTTCTGTTAAATATTTAATTAGAAAAGGACGAATGTCTTGTTGGTGGTGAGTGACTTGTTTCAATGTGCTGTATGATTAATGATGGAGGGATTAAGAAAATATTTAACAATGAAATCCACCCCCAACCCCCGCCAGCGGGGGAGAACATAGTGGATACGTTCAAAAGAACTGCTGAAAATAGGCAGAACGTTCTCCCCCGCTGGCGGGGGTTGGAGGGTGGATTTCATTATTTCGATTTTTTAATTTTATTAATTGCTTCTTGTGCGCCAGGATGATCTAATGAGAGTGCCATCTCTAAATCTTTAATTGCTTGATATTCATTTAATAAATCAGACTGCGCAACTCCTCGATTATAATAAGCATTTGCTGCATCAGGATCTAACTGAATGACAACTGTAAAATCAGCAATCGCTCCACGAAGATGAGCTAAATGATAACGAGCTTCACCTCGATTAGCATAAGCATTAATATCATTTGGACGAAGTTTGATAGATGCTGTAAAATCAGCAACCGCCCCTCTATAATTCTCAATGTCGAATTTTGCAAAACCTCTATTGTACCACGCATCTACATGATTAGGATCAATATCAATAGCTTTGGAAAAATCATCAATTGCAGATTTGAATTTTTTTAAATCATAATAAGCATAGCCTCTGCTAAAAAAGGCTTGCACATTTTGATCATCTATAATAACGACTTTTGAAAAGTCATTAATTGCCGATTGAAAATCTTTTAAATCATAATGCATAAATCCTCTTTCCAAATAAGTTTCTATATCATTAGGGTCTTGTTCAATCGCCAATCCAAAATCCTCCAAAGCATCCGCATAATCACCAATGAGCATTCGAGCAATAGCGCTATATCTATATGGAGTAGCATCATGTGGAGTAATTTCAATGGCTTTATTACAAGCGTCAATAGCTTCGGGGTAGGCTTTTTGTTTTAGATGATTTTTGGCTTTTTGTAACCAATCAGTTGCTTCTTTTTTTAACAACTTATTGGTAATACCGAGTTGAAATTTAGTAAAATTGACTAAGCCCTGATTTCGAATAATCAGGCCTTTATCTTTATCAACCTTTTTCATATTTTAAAATTATTTCATGCGAAATGTAAAG
>JALZVK010000083.1 GCA_023301005.1 Saprospiraceae bacterium
ATATGTAAATCTTCTAACTTAACTTTTTTTCTTGATAAAAAAAGTTACAAAAAAATCAAGACTGTATATAAAATTGAAGCATTTCTAAACTTGATTTTTTTGCTTCCTTTGTTAATAGGTTGTTAAGGATTTTACATTTTGATAAATAAGCAGGAAATTTGAAGAAGAATATTTCAAGTGTCTTAATATTTATAAAATAACTTTTCACTCCTAAGTAAAACTACTAACCTCATCATTACGTTTATCTATTAAAAAAAAAGATTGAAAAATTAAATCATGTCAAACAAAGTCATCATACAAGTAGTCATCTTAGGTGCGATAGCAATCATGGGCGTTATCGGCATTCAGAGCTATTGGGTATTGAAGACGTGGGATATTAAGAGTCAAGAATTCAATCTAAGTATTCGTAATGCTTTACGAGAGGCAACGGAACAACTTGCCGTATCAGGTGAATTCGAGTTGCCTTCTAAGGATTTAGTGACTCAAGTTTCATCGAGTTATTATGTGGTAAATACGGAAGCGATAATTGACGCAGGTCTTTTAGAACATTATTTGAGGAAAGAACTGGAAGCTATTTCTTTGAATGAAGATTTTGAATATGGAATATATGATTGTTCAAGTCAGGAAATGGTCTATGGAAATTATTGCAATTATGATAATGAAAATGTTCCACTAGAAATCACTAATGCAAGTCGAATTCCTAAGTATGATAAATTCACTTATTACTTCGGCGTATCATTTCCCAAAAGAAAAAATCACCTCATGGGTGAGATGCAGTTGTCCATTTTATTTTCTGCCATTTCATTTTTGACCATCTTATTTTTCATCTATGCTTTGTCTGTTATTTTAAAGCAACGGCGGTTATCACAAATGCAAAAAGATTTCATTAATAACATGACGCATGAATTTAAAACTCCAATTTCTACTATCAATATTTCGTCTAATGTTTTTTTAAAAAATGAAGCAATCAAAAAAGACGAAAGGCTTTTGAGATATGCTAACATTATTAAGGAACAAAATAATCGTTTGAATAATCAAGTCGAAAAGGTTTTGCAAATTGCTCGAATCGAAGGAGAAACTTTTGATTTAAACAAAGAGAAAATAGATGTAAATGTAATGTTACAAGAAATTTGTAGAAGTGTAGAACTCAAAGTAAAACAACTGAATGGAAAAATAAATTCTAATTTGAATTCCACTCAACCTATTATTGATGCTGACAAATTACACTTGACTAATATCATTCACAACTTACTCGACAACGCTATTAAATATTGTACCGATGCTCCAAGAATAAATATTGAGACTAAAAATATTGGAGACAATTTAGAACTTCGAATTGTTGACCAAGGCATAGGAATCAATAAAGAATTTCAATCTAAAATTTTTCAAAAATTCTATAGAGTGCCGACAGGCAATATTCACAATGTGAAAGGTTTTGGGTTGGGTTTATTTTATGTGAAAAATATTTGCAAAGCGCATGGTTGGAAAATCAATCTCGAAAGTGAAGATGGAAAAGGAACTGATATTTTAATTCAAATTCCGATTTAAAAAAATCATGAAAACATCTCTTAAAATAATTGCAATCTCAATTTTAGTGCTATTTCTATTTAGAGGTTTTCTATACCGATTGGTCATTAAATATAAAGACATTGGAACAAGGACAGAAATCAAAATAATAGAGAAAAATTTAATTGAAAAAATAGAATCGAAATCTGTTCATAAAGAAATTGACTTCGATAAAATTATAGCAATAGCAAATGAAATAACTATTGAAGAATTAAATTTCACAACAAGTCGAGCCTCTAGCAATCCGAATGATTTAATAAATTCTAAACAAGCCAATTGCGTTGGATATTCTGCGATGTTTAATTCTATTGCAAATTATTTAATCAGAAAAAATAAGTTGGAAAATAAAATTGAGGCAAGACATCAAATTGGAAAATTGTATTTATTTGGAATTGACATCCATCAATTTTTTGATAGTTCGTTTTTTAGAGATCATGATTTTAATGAAATAAAAAATATAGAAACGGGAGAGGTAATTTCAGTTGACCCAAGTGTAAGTGATTATTTTTGGATAAATAGAATTACTAAAGGTTGAGTAGTTGGAGTATAAAAGTCCACCCCCTTGCCCCCGCCAGCGGGGGAAAACATTCTGCTAGTTTTTAGCAGTATCTTTCAAACTTCTACAAATTCTCCACCGCTGGCGGGGGCTAGGGGGTGGACTTTTAACATATAATTAGACATTATTAAAGCAAAAATATTTGACATCCAGATAATAACTCATTCTTATGAAAGCACATTTATTTTACGTTGAAGATGATGAAAGTTTAAGTTTTGTGACGCGCGACAATTTGGAATTGGAAGGCTATAAAGTTACCTATTGCGAAAATGGGAACAAGGCACTCGAAGTTTTAAAAGAAGAAACTTTTGACCTTTGCATCTTAGATGTCATGTTACCTGATGTCGATGGATTTACGATTGCTGAAGAAATTCGAAAACATAATCGACAAGTTCCTATTTTATTTTTGACGGCAAAATCTCTTAAGGAAGATCGTATACGAGGCTTACGTTTAGGTGCTGATGATTATATCACAAAACCATTTAGTATTGAGGAATTAATTTTGAAAATTGAAATTTTTCTAAAACGTAGTCAGATTGTTACAAAGGAAGAAGTCAATGATTATAATTTGGGAAATTATACTTTTGATTACAAAAATCTTTCGCTAAAAAATGAAACGATAGAAAAACAACTCACTCAAAAAGAAGCGGACTTATTGAAATTTTTTATTGAAAATAAAAATGTTGTCATGAAGCGTTCTGATATTTTAGAATCGCTATGGGGAGAAGATGATTATTTTATGGGAAGAAGTTTGGATGTTTTCATTTCACGACTTCGTAAATATTTAAAACAAGATGAAAATTTGAAAATTGAAAATATTCATGGTGTTGGTTTTCGACTAGTTGGAGTTTAGAGAAGAAGGGAAAAAGGGAAGACGGATTTGAGAAGTATGAAGTTTTGACGAGTTATTTTTGAGTTTCTTTTTTATAAAAAAACAATACACTTACGGAGTAAGTCCAAAATAGAAGGCAAACAAAATAACTCATCAAAACTTCATACTTCTCAAATCCGTCTTCCCTTTTCCCTTCTTCGACACCTGCCTATTACGGCAGTCAGGTTCAAAAAAATCGTTTTCCGCATCAACTCGTAAAGTATTATTTTACTCTTCAATTTTATGCACCACTTTATCCAAATCCCAATCAATAACCAATCCTCCTGCTAAACTTTTAGCAATCTCTTTTCCATATAAATGTTCACATAAATAAAGTGCCGCTTCAAAAGATTTGGCACCACCTGCCGAAGTGATATATTTTCCATCATGTACAAATAAGACTTTCTCACCTTCTATTTTATCATACACTTTTAGATGAGGAAACATCTCTTTGTACTTTGGTATATCGCTTGGAAAAGTTGTCGAAGCAACTTCATCTAATAGTCCTGCTTTGGCTAATACAAATGCGCCATCACAATGCGACGTAATAAATTGTGCATCCTTCGCTACCTTTTTTACAAAGTCAATCATCGCCTCATTTTCCAAATCAGAATCCAAATGATGTTCCGCACTTGGAACTACGAGTATATCGAATTTTGGCATTTCATCTTTTAGATAGTTGTAATCAGGCAACAACCTTATTCCTTCAAATGACAAAATTGGTTCGTGTGTATCAGCTACCAAAAAGACATTCATCGGTTTGATATTTTTCCTAAAAATGGTGTGCTGAAAAATATCATAAGGAGCTGTCAGTTCTGTATTATAAATTCCATCCATTATTAGAAATGCAACATTGTATCGGTTGGGGACGACCTCTGGTTTTGTAATTGGAATGGAAATTAAATTTTCGGAAGTAGTGTTTGAGGTGGAAGGTGTTGTGCAATTTTGTAATAAAAATATGCTTAAGAATATTAGTGGAAGGAAGTTTTTCATGATTTGTTTTTTTACAAATCTATGGATTTTATTTTTTACCGCAGAGTTTAAAAGAGTCTGACGCAGAGTTACGCAGAGTTTTTTTTTATTACATAAAATTCATTACTGTACACTTTTTTATTTAGCACACTTTTCTCCCCCGCTGGCGGGGGTTGGGGGGTGGAAAATATTTAATCCACCCCCTACCCCCGCCAGCGGGGGAAAACTTTGGCTTTAGTTAGAAAACTTTTCCCTTAAATTTAAAAGTGTACAGCAGAGAATTTCCTTTAAAAAATCAACTACTCATCCAAATCATTCAAACCATATTGCTCGATAATTTGAATTAGATTTTTTGATAAATTTTTATCATCCGAATATTTTAAATTTTCTAATCCTTTTGCCCAACCTCGATAGTCTTTAGAATTATATCTGACCATTTGTTCAAATTGACCTGTGGTAATATATTTACTATGATTTCTAAAACTCATCCAAGCAGTTTCATAAGTCCGATAACATATTCCATTCGCACTTCCGCTTCCGCCATCCCAATCATTACCACATGCAATTGCAAAATGATTGTTGTAACCAGATGCCATATCGGTTTGACCTGCTGCACTATGTAACAATGCATTTGCAAGAATAATAGACGCAGGAATTTTGAATTTTTCTTGCTCGCTTATTGCTACGTGAGCAAATCGTTTGAGGTAACCTTGCTTGATAGATTCATCTATTTTATCCAATTCTGATTTCAAGCTTTTTGCTTTTTTCTTTTTTCCTCTAGAGAAAAAATTAAAGAACGAAGTTCCAGTTTTTTCATTGACCTCTTTTACTTTTTTAGCAGGAGTTTTCTCTGTCAATTTTGGAACTTTCTTTTTTTGTGGATGAGTAACTTTCTGAGAAGGCGCATCATATTTTTTAGGTTTTTCCTTTTCGACATTGATAGGCGCATTAAGGTTAAAATTGAGACTGAGGTCTTTTTGTATAAATACAAATGCCATCACGATGAAGAGTACTAGAGTGAACCAATTGATTCCAAAGACTCCTTTTGTTTTTTTTGTTTCTTTTGTTTTTGATTGAATTGCCATAACTATTTTATGTGTGAGGGATTTAGTATCAGTAACCCCTAGTTCAAAAATTATTGTTTTCTGTGGAAGCAAATTTAAAACAAAATGTTTTTTAAAACAAATAATTTCAAATACAATTAAAACATTTTGTTTTTTTATTTTATTAAAATAACTTTATGCATGAATCTTAAACAATTAACAGTCAATTATTTACATATTACGAATAGATAATATTTTTAAAAACAATAGGTCTAATAAAAATTTATTTTTATCAGAAGAATCCGTCTTACAACAGTCTTTTTTTTAAATATCAGACTTGTTATCTTTACTTTCACAAGTTTACTTTTAGAATAGCTTCTATAAAAGGTGTATTATAAACACCAAAACAAAACAGATCAAACCTCCTAATATGATTCAAAAATATCACTTCGTAATATTCACCCTTCTCTTTTTTTTTCAAACTATCCACGCTCAACCCGAACCTTGTATTGACCCTCCCACTATGACTTCTTTTTGTGAAGATGCTTGTATCATTTGTGATATAGATGGTTTTACAGGACGTCATGAAAGTACGGTTCAAGGTTCTGCACCTGCTGATTTTTGTACGATAGTACAACACAATGTCCAATGGATAGCATTTATTGCTGGTAGTGTAAATTTGGAAATTCAATTAGCCGTTTCTAATTGTGATCTTGGTACTGGATTGGAGATTGCCATTTATGAAGGTAATGACTGTAGTAATTTTGAACTGGTCTCTAATTGCTTTGGCGCACAAACTTCTATATCTGATGGATCGAGTGGAATTTTTATGAATACTCAACCTTTAGTTATTGGACAATATTATTATTTGGTGATGGATGGTGGATTCGGAGATAATTGTGATTGGACATTTACAGTTCTTAATGGAACTACTCAAGTAGCTCCACTAACAACATCAGGTAATATTGATGGAGATGATTCTACTTGTCCTAATTTACCTATCACTTATACTCTCGATTTTCCAACTGGTGCTACTGAATTTGATTGGACAGTCAACGGAGATCCTATTAATATAAATAGCGATACTTTAGAATATACTTTTCCTAATGATGGAACTTATACTATATGTGTTACTGCCAGAAATGCTTGTAGTGACGCACCTCCTACTTGCGAGTTGGTTCAAGTTCAATCTGTACCTAATACAGACATCGTTGATTTCTTATGTCAAGGTGATTCAATAGAGATAGGTAATACAGTAATTTTTCAAGGAGGTTTTTATGAATTTATGTTGACCAATGTAGATGGTTGTGATAGTTTGGTCACTTTGGATTTGACAGAATTGGTTACTCCTCAATTAGATCTTGATGTAGATATATGTGATGGTGATACTTTATTTATTGGTACAACTCCTTATACTCAAACAGGTATTTATCAAGAGGTTCTAACTTCTATATTTGAATGTGATAGTATTGTTAATCTTGACTTATTTACTATTATATGTAATATCACAAGTGATGATAATCCGATTGCACCTATTTGTTTTGGAGAGAATTCTGGAATGATTGAATTTAATGTAGTCAATGGAACTGCTCCTTTTACTTATACTTGGCAAGAGCTTAACAATGCTTTTACGGGTTCTGGAAATATTTCATCCGCTGGAGAAATTGTAGTCATTGATAATATTCCTCAAGGAACTTATTTGATTACTATTGAAGATACATTTGGAAATAGTGATATTATTATCACGGAAGTTACTCAACCTTCGATGATGACTTTAGATTTTTTACCATCTGATTTTAATGGCGTAAATGTATCTTGCGAAGATAGCAACGATGGTGATCTGCAAGTAACCGCTAGTGGTGGTGTTCCTAATTACAATTATACTTGGTCAACTAATCAAACTACTGACTTTACTGAAAACTTAACTGCTGGAACTTATACGGTTACAATTACAGACCAAGTAGGCTGCACACTTGTTGGTGATTTTGAATTGGTCGCTCCTACTCCATTAGAAGTCGTTGTAGATTTTAGTAATCCAATTTGTGATGGACCTACTTCTGGGTTTGTTTCTGTTGTACAAAGTAGTGGTGGAATTACACCTTATACTTATAGTTTAAATAACAATGCTTTTACATCTGATGAGCTTTTTGAAAATCTACCCGAAGGAAATTATGACTTAGAAATGATGGATGCGAACGGTTGCATTATTTCTATAAACGAAATATTAAATGCTCCTCAAATTCCAGAAATTGATTTAGTCGGAAATGTAGATGTCAATTTAGGAGAACCATTTACATTTAATCCTGCATTTAACAATGTCAATTTAGATCAAATCTTATGGACACCTACCGATGGATTTGACTGCGAGGAATGTCTTAATCCTACATTGACTCCTCTAAATTCAGGATCATATACTTTAGTCGTAACTTCCGAAGATGATTGTATGGACTCCGATAGCATTACGATTACAGTTAATAAATTTCGAAAATTCTTTGCACCTAATGCCTTCAGCCCTGACTTCGATGGCTATAATGATTTCTTTACTTTATATGGAGGATCTGAAGTTGAGATTATTGAAAAAATGATGATTTTTAATCGTTGGGGAGCAGTTGTTTTTGAATCAAATAATATGACTTCAGGTATTGAAACAGAAGGATGGGACGGAACATTAAATGGAAAAAGAGTCAACCTAGGTGTATATGCTTGGATTGCAGATATTCGATTTATTGATGGAGAAGTTATTTCTTATGCAGGCGATATTACTGTTGTGAAATAAAACAAGACTTGTTTACTTTTTTTTAATAAAAAGTTTAGACCTTGTGATTCATTTAAAAGTTATTTAAACATTAAAAATATTATGAGGTTTTTCTCGATACTTATATTTGGATTTTTTCTTAGTCATTCTACAATTGCTCAATTAAATATTAAAACAGGATATATCTATAGTCGATCCAATCCTGAAGTATATAATGCTTTAATCGATCAATTAAATGCTAATAATAGCGTCTTAGATGACTATGAAGAGATGAAGCAACTTAATAGTTTTCATGGTATATTATTTGGCTTAAGGTATCGAGCAGCACCTGCTGCTCTAAATCTTGATGTCTCCTTCAAATTTCAAAGGACAGATTACGAAGGAGAAAATCCAACTACAGGTAATTCCGAATTCCGAACTGATTATTTTTCTTTAAGAAGTATTTCTCCAGGAGTAGAATTTTTCATTAATCGTGTTTCATTTGGAGGAACAATAGATCTAAATACTCTTAGAATTAGATCTGAAAGTTATATTCGATCTGCACGTCATATTATTTATAGAGATACGAAATTGAGTTCTCATTTTTTTATAGGATACAATCTTCATGGTTCAGAAGCAATATCACTTTCTCTCCAACCTTATGTACAAATTCCTTGGTCAAAATTTAATTTGACTAAAATAGATACTGAATATGAAACTGGAGCTAACTTAGATGATTACGAGGAAGGCTTACTTAATTATGGTTTGAGAATAATTCTCACTAATGGATATTATGAAAGATAAATTTTACAAGAAAGAGATATTCAACTAGGGCATGTTATAAATGAGAAAAGCAGTTCATCCAGAGTGGTGAACTGCTTTTCGATTTCTTGTCAAGTTAGTTTGATAAGCTAGCAGCCTTGCTGATTTTAACTTTTTTTCAATCTAACACATAGGATTAAATTTGACAATATTGATATTCGACCAGATAACCGATTGTTACCTTCATATCGAATTCTGTATACACAACGATAATATAACTTCATTCGCTGCCAACAAATTCATTTTTTTTTATTTTTTTTCAAAAATATAAAAAGGAAGCCTCTACACTAATAAAAGGTAGAGGCTTTTCCCAACTAAACTGTTCCAAAAAAAATCTTTATTTAGTGATATAGCTTGTATAATCAATTTGTAAACTTGAAATAAAACCTTTCATTTTATTTACCATTTTGGTAAATAAAATACTGTGTCAGATCTCTGTTATAAATCAGGATTTAACAATGAGCACTAATGAATCTCTAATTCATTAATGAGTTTTAAATGATTCAAATAAAATGAGTTAGGTTTTATGCCAGAACAAGTAGGTTAGATAAGGGTAAAAAATTGTGTGAGGTATAATGGGTGCTTATGACTACGATATTAATTCCCTGTACTTAAGTTTTTATTTTTTTTGCAGTTCTCAATAAATGCTTATTACAAAGATAAAGTATTGATTCTTCGTTTTAATACCCCGTTAGTGGTATTTTTTATATCATAAAAACGGAGCATTAAATGCTCTAATAGTACAGATTATTTGTTTTTCATTTTCAACTGATGCGGGCTAGTCTTAGGAATCCTTTCAATAATTCCTCTTGCCTCTAAATCTAATTTCACAGATACTACATACCAGACTACTTTTCCTTCAAAACTATCTTGCAAATCTTTTTCTATTCTATCCGATAAATCTGCATAAGCGATCTCTCCTTCTTTAAGGATGAGTTCTAATATTGCATTTTTGATAGTAGTGTATTTAGCTAATGAAATATTAGTTCCTTTTTTCCCTGCGGGGTGCAAAGTCAAAATTTTTTCTTCTTGTTTTTTCATTGTTATATTTTAAATTATTACTTTTAGTAATAAATCACTCTAATAGATAAGTACTTGGACATAAATATATTTAGAATTATGGGGAGATTATTTTTTCGCTAGTTTTTTCAAAAAAATCTTTGCATAGCCTAATTACGGAAATATTCTTTTGAGAAATCTAGCGGAAAAATAAGCCGCCATAAACTAAAGATATTTGTGTCCTAGTACTTAAGTACAATAAAATTATAATTTTAAATTATAAAACAACTCTATAATCCCATCACATTTATAACAACAGAAAATTTTTTAAATACAACCTATTTACTATTTATTTAAAGAAAAATAAGGAAAGCATTTCATATGATTTAAACTAAAAATCATCTTGACTGATTTTTCCTTTCCCAATAAATAAATTTTTCATTATGAAGTTATTTAAAAATAACTTCTATTTAAAAACAATAAACTATGTTAACTCACTCGGCTCTTAAACTATCGATCCTATCATTTCTTTTCTTTTGGTCTTCTTCAGTAATCTTTTCCCAAACTCAAAAAAAACCTAAGTTTGGAAAAATCAGTATCGAGCAATTACAAAAAAAGAAAGACGATGCTTTTCCTGATGCTCATGCAGTTGTATTATTTGATTATGGTGATGCGTACTATAAAATTTTACCTGGGACAGGTGAAATACGAGTCAACATTGATAGACATATAGCTATTCAATTTTTTGATAATACAGAATTTGATATCGCTACTTTTGAAGAAGCACTTTATCATCACGGAGGTAATACCAAAGAAGTTTTGACTAGAGTAAAAGGAGTTACTTACAATTTGGAAAATGGTAAAATCGTAGAAACTAAGCTTTCTAAAAAAGACATCATTAAAGAAAAAGTAGATGACAATCTAGATCTAAAAAAATTCACTATGCCTAATGTCAAACAAGGCTCAATTATCGAAGTGAAATATAATATCGGCTCAGACTATTTTTGGAATATGGATCAATGGTATTTTCAATCATCTATCCCTACTCGGTATAGTGAATATAATATTGAAGTTCCTGATTTCTTCAATTTCAGTAAAAACTTCTTAGGTGCTTTCTCTCCACATATCAAACTTAGAAAAAAAACTACTGATGGAGATTTTCTTTCTTGGACGGAAGGTTGGGCTATGACTGATTTACCTGCTTTTGAAGAAGAGGCTTATATGCGTTCTTATAAAAACTATATGTCGAAAATTGAATTTGAATTAAAATCAGTTCGATATAATAGTGGTACAGAATACTATACAAGTTCATGGGCTGAAATAAATAAAGACTTAAAAAAAGATGATGACTTTGGTGCTCAAATAAAAAAAAGAAGAGCTGTAGGAGAAATTGTTTCGCAGTATGAAGGTAAGAGTGAAGAAGAAAAATTACTCCTTATATATGAACACATCAAAAATAAAATGAAGTGGGATGGTAAGCTTAGTGTTGTTTCTGAAAAAGGAGTTAACAAAAGTTTAGATGAAGGAAAAGGTAATTCAGGAGATATTAATTTAGCATTGATAGCTGCATTAAAACATGCAGGTTATAAAGTAAGTCCTGTCGTATTAAGTACTCGTGATAATGGCATGTTGCCACTTACCTCGCCATCAAGAGATAAACTCAACTATGTAATTGCTGCTGTTGAAATAGGTGATAAAATGCATTTCCTAGATGCGACAGATAATGATTATCCAATGACTCTTTTGCCACGTCGATGCTTCAATGGAGAAGTGATTCTCATGGGTGATGATAAAATTAAATCATTTGAACTAAAGTCTGTTAAAAAAAGTAAATCGGTAATTCAAAATACGCTAACCCTCTCTGATGATGGGATATTTGAAGGGATGATGAAAAAAGTTAAATCTGGATACTCCGCAATTGATTTTAGAAAAGAATTTAGAAAAGCAGATGATGAAAATACATTTGTTGAGGAAATGCAAAATGACCAAGAAGGCTTGACTATTGAAAGTCATACCATTGAAAACATTGATGACATTTATAAAAACATCAAAGAAGAATATCAAGTTACTTATGAAGGCAAAGCTGAAATGACTGGAGATCTTATTTACCTTAATCCTATGATGAATAGTGGTATGGATGAGAATCCTTTTAAATTAGAAGAGCGACAATACCCTGTAGATTATGCGATTCCAATTGATAATATCTATATGTTGAAATTCACTATTCCTGAAGGTTATACTATCGAGTCCGTACCTGAAAATGCAGTAATCGCGCTACCTGAAAAGGCTACTCAATTTACTTATGATGTCAAAGAAACTGGTGGTATAATTACCGTTAGCAGTAGATTTAAAGTGAACAAAACTCTTTTTCTTAGTAATGAATATGAGGCGTTAAAAGAGTTTTATAATATCGTTATAAAAAAACATTCAGAGCAAATTGTTTTGAAGAAAAATTAGAAGACCTCTCTACTCTTTCTAATTTTTTAAATAAAAATAAAATTATAGATGGACAAGACATTGCTCTCGCAATGTCTTGTCCTATCTAAATTAAAAAATATTGTTATGAAAAATTTATCGTTTTTTATTTTTGTAAATATATTGTTATGTAGCTCTTTCCTTTTTGCTAATAACACTTCTGATTTAACTTCCAATGGTGATTATGCCGTTTCCAATATTCCTGTGGAATTGAAAAAAAATGCGAATGCGGTCATTCGTATCGACAATCATTTATTTGAACTCCACTCTCCTGGAACGGCTACTTATATTCGAAAATATGCGATTACTATTTTAAATGATAAGGCAGATCGTTATAGTCATTTTGTAGAAGGCTATGATAAACAAAGAAAAATAAAAAATATAAAAGGAAATATATATAATGAAAACGGAGCACTCATTAGAAGAATAAAAAAGAAAGAAATTATTGATCAAACAGCCGTTTCAGGAGGTTCTTTATATGAGGATAGTAGAATAAAAGCAATAGAGATTATTCATAATGTATATCCTTATACTGTTGAAATTGAGTTTGAGGTAAAATATTCAGGGTTACTTATTTACCCCTCGTGGTTTCCTGTAAAAAATTATAAAATTGCAGTAGAAAATTCAACTTATAAAATTTTGATTCCTCATGATATGGATTTTCAATATAGACTTCAAAACTATGATGCAAAACCAATTGAAAGTACATCAGGAAATAACAAAACTTATGAGTGGACAATGAAAAATTATTCAGCTCTTAAAAATGAACCTTTCAGTCCAGATGCAATTAATGTTTTGCCAAAACTAATATTCTCCCCTAACAAATTTGAATATGATGGGCATCGTGGAAATATGGAATCATGGGAATCTTATGGAAGATGGATGAACTATCTCTTAGAAGGAAGAGATGTTTTGGAAGAAGAAACTGTACAAAAAATTAATCAACTAGTAAATGGAGTAGAAAGCAAAGAAGAAAAAGTCCGCATCATATATGAGCATCTTCAATCCAAAACTCGATATATCAGTATTCAATTAGGCATTGGTGGTCTTCAACCTTTTGAAGCAAAAGAAGTGGACAAGAATGGCTATGGCGATTGTAAAGCATTGAGTAACTATACTCGTGCTATGCTCAAAGCAGTTGGTATTAATTCATACTACGCTACTATCGGGTCAGGCCCTGGTCATAAATCTATTGATCCTAGTTTTACATTCAAAGGATATACTAATCATGTTATTCTTTGTGTACCTATCGAATCAGATACAATTTGGTTAGAGTGTACTAGTCAAAATCAACCTTTCGGTTTTTTGGGAAGATTTACTGATGATAGAAATGCTTTGTTGATTACAGAGGATGGTGGCAAAATTGTAAGAACAACTCGTTACGATCAATCGGTAAATACTCAACTCAGAAACGCAACTGTCAAGATTGACAAAACAGGAAATGCTCAACTCAATGTCACTACAAAATACAAAGGGCTACAATATGAAAATGTAGAATATCAATTTCAAAGAAATGAAAAAGAGCAAAAAGAAAGTTTGTATGAACGATTAGATATTTCAAATATGGAAATTGAAAAATTTAATTATTCTCAAGATAAAAATCGAATTCCTGAAGCGACTGAAGAGTTAGATTTAAAAATAAAAAATTATGCTTCGGTAAGTGGAAAGAGAGTTTTTATTCCTCTTAATATTTTAAATAAAACAAAAAGAATTCCACCGAAGGTGAAAGATAGAAAAACAGATATTGTAATGGGATATGCTTATATCGACACCGACGAAATCACTTATGAAGTTCCTGGTTATTTTAAAATAGAACACTTGCCTGAGTCTGTTGATTTTGAATCTGACTTTGGTTCGTACTCCGCTAGTGTAACTAAAAAGGAAAACAAAATTACTTATGTCCGAACTATCAAAATGAATAAAGGAACTTATCCACCTGAGCGATATGATGAGTTATTAGATTTTTATAAAAAAATGGTACGGGCGGATAAAATGAAGTTGGTGATTTTGGAAGAGATTCGACCTTAGGTAAGATCTTATAGTCCTATGGTTTTACTTCTTTCTAAGTACATTGTAAATTAAATAGAAAGAAGTAAAACCATATACCAGTCTAATCCAATCCTAATTCCTTACGGTAATGCGAATCAGCTTGATCATGTTTTGACCAATAATCAAGGAGTAAAGATTTCTTACGAACTGCTTTAGTTGTTAAGCTTTTTGCACTTGAACCGAATCCACTTTTATTAGTTTCTTCCCATGAAATAATTTGATGAGGAAATGATTTATCAAAATTAATAGACAACTTCCTATCTAAATTTTTGTATTGCAAATTGTACTGCATCTCATTTCCTTTTTCTACAAGCGAAGCTGTTGCTTGTTCATTTTTCAAACTCACATGACGCAATCTCGCAAAAGTTGTACTTGGAATAATTTCAAAATCACCTTGTGGCAATTGGTCAGGAGCGATTCTAATTTTTGACCAAATCTCATCTTCGAGCCACGTTTTATTCAACATTGTTTTTTTATCTCCTTCTGTTTCGAAATAAGAAAACAACTGAGATTCATAACCTTTCTTTCCTAAATTCAATTGCGTAAAAGTATGCCCGCACCATTCTTGCGAAGATTGAGTAACCTTCAATGTGTGAGGATGTTTCTTTACATCAATTGGCGTAAAAGTAGATTGCATTATAGAATAAGGATAAACTCCTGTATTGAATTTACGAGTTAAATTTAATTTTAAAACAGGAATGGCATCACTTGGTTTTGCAGATGGATTATCTAATTTGACGTGTTTGTTTTTTGAAAAGTCTTCCGTTACAAAAACAAGTACAGCGCTTCCTTCATGGATTTCTCCATACCTAGATTGTTCCAAATCGTAACTTGTGATTTCTGCTTTTCCTTGATACCAATAATCTTTAAAATCATTTTTAGCATTGCTAACAGAAACGGCATAAGGATTTTTAGCACTTGTAATTGTATTGTTATTTTCGGATTCACATCCTACCAATATAAATAGAAGAAGGAATAAAATTGGATATATGTTTTTTTGATAAATCATGTTGTATATTTTTAAAAAAAATAAATTATTAGGAATGCGCATAAATTAAATTAACAGAAAAAATATAAAAGTGTTGCTATAATCTATTCAAAACATCAGGTAGAATACAATAAAAGTATTCGTAATTAAAATCATTACAAATATGATTTAAAGGAAAGGTAGTTTTAAAAATATCTAAGAAAACCAACTTCTATTTCTGAGCATTCCCTACTAAATAAATAGCAATAAATCCAAAGATGATATTGGGAACCCAAACACCAATCATCGGAGGTAATATTTCGGAGTTGGCGAAGGTGATTGAAAATTTAGAAAGAAAAACAAAGATGGCACATATGCCTAAACCAATTGCTAAATGAAGTCCAATCCCTCCTCTTACCTTTCTCGCTGCTATCGCTAATCCAATGATGGTCAAAATAATTATTGAAAAAGGTTCGGTCGTACGCCGTTGCAATTCGGTTTCATATTTATTCAAATTCCCTTTTCCCTTTTTCCTCTGCAAATCCATAAAGGCTAACATTTGAGGAGTTGTCATCATTTCTTTATCTTCATTATAATAGATAAAATCTTGATGCGTCAGATTCAATGCGGTATCTAGTTCGCTTCCTTCGGCAATAAGAATAGACTCTTTTCTATCATTAAAAGTTCTAATCTCATAATTTTTAAATTTCCAAATATTAGGTTCTCTTTCCCACTTCGCTATATCTGCTTTAAAAAGATAAGTGAGTTGATTGCCTTTTATTTTTTCGATACGAATATTTTTTGCGGAAGTATCTCGTTTATAATATCGCTCTACATACACCTTTTTTTGTGGACCTACAAAAAGATGGATTTTAGTGTCTTTGCCTTTTTCGCTATGTTTATAAATGTATTTATGTTGGAAGGTATAATGTGTATCATTCGCTATCGGTATCACATAATGATTACCCAAAAGATGCAAGGCTGTCAAAAATCCGCCCGTCACTAAATAAGGAACCATCAATCTATTAAAACTTACACCCGCATTGAATATTGAAATAATCTCAGAGTTGAATGCCATTCGAGAAGTAAAAAAAATAACTGCTATCAAAACTCCTAATGGAAAAATCAAACCATTAATCCATATTATCCAATTGAGATAATAATCAAAAATGATTTGATAATAAGTCAAATCTTCTTCCTCTATAAAATCTTCTACCTTATCACTAAAATCAATGATGACTGAAATCATAGTTATAATTAGCACCACAAAGAAAAAGGTGGATAAAAATTTTTTTATAATATACCAGTCTAGTTTTTTTAGCATTGAACTTAATTATGAATTTTGAATGAGTCGAAAATATTGTATTTTTTATTTAAAAGATTCAACTATTGATGAACGATTGAATTTGAGTTTTGTGTATTATTTAAAATAAAAATAACGTAACCGTGTATGCGTTGTGCCGACCTAATGAAAGGAATAGACTTGTAAGTATTATTATTGGCTGTTTTTAATTCTCATTTTTAATTTTTTTGCTTCTTCAAGTGTCTTACATCCAATTGAGAATTTGTATCCATAAATTGGATTATTTACATATGGACTTGAATAAACTTCATTGTCTAAAACAATTGCAATTGACCTTCTACCTGCATCGTGTGCTTTTTTTGTTAATTTATTCATTTGACTAGAAGAACTGCTATTTAAGGTTAGTAACAAATCCGAGAAATCAGAATAAGGATTTGATATAACTTTAGATTCGACTATCTCCTTTTTTGTTATGGTTACTTTATTTTGATTGTCTTTTAATAAGTATAAATAATAATTTTTTTCATTTATTATTTGATTATGGATTATTTCTTTAGACCACATAATCTTTATTTTCTCTTTTTGATTATTTACTTTTTGAATACTCTTAAGTATTTCATCCTTGTAGGAATTATTTGTAGTTACACCAAAAAAATTATTAGAACCATCCTCAATTCCTAGTTCTTTAATGGTTTTGAAATTTTCAATTTCTCCAATGCTAGCTGACAAATTTTTAAACTCTAATTCATCTTCGTGAACTACTTCATAAAGAGTTATTTCGAATTTTGAGTTAAGATTTGAAATACCACCACTCTGACTTATTTTATTACTATTTACTTTACAACTATTTGTGAGAAAAAATATCGAAGCTATTATATAAAATGACCAATTTAAATTCACCATCTATTTTTTCCTTTTTAAATGTCGATAACTCTTAGTTATTTAGCTTCGCTAAATTTTATTTTAACATTGAAAAATAATCCTTACAACCTCCGAGTCAAATTAGGAATCATCTCTTTTTTCCAAGAATAAAAATCTCCCTCTAAAATATGTTTACGTGCCTCACCAACTAGCCATAAATAAAAACTCAAATTATGTAATGATGAAATTTGCGAAGCGAGTAATTCTTTACATTGGAACAAATGTCTCAAGTAAGCCTTAGTATGAAAGCGACTCGTATGACAAGTACTATCTGCATCTATCGGACTATTATCGTCTTTCCATTTTGCATTTTTCATATTCAAAATTCCTTTGGAAGTAAAGAGATGTCCATGACGTGCATTCCTTGTTGGCATTACACAATCAAACATATCAATTCCCAAAGCAATAGATTCCAAAAGATTTTCAGGAGTTCCAACGCCCATCAAATAACGTGGTTTGTCCTCAGGTAAAATACTACAAACTAGTTCCGTAGTTTTATATAATTCTTCGGCAGGTTCTCCAACTGCAAGTCCACCTATCGCATTGGCAGGTCGATCAAATGATGCAATCGTCTCTGCCGATTTTGTTCTCAAATCTTTATACGTACTTCCTTGTACTATAGGAATAAGTGTTTGCTCATAACCATATTTAGGATCAGTTTCGTCGAATCGGTCGCAACATCTTTTGAGCCAACGGTGAGTCATATCCATTGACTTTTTTGCATAGTTATAATCACAAGGATAAGGTGTACATTCATCGAATGCCATAATAATATCTGCTCCAATAGTTCTTTGGATGTCCATTACATTTTCTGGTGTAAAGAAATGTTTTGAACCGTCGATATGCGAACGGAAAGTAACTCCTTTTTCTTTTATCTTTCGCTGACCACTCAATGAATAAACTTGGTATCCTCCGCTATCGGTAAGCATCGGTTTATTCCAACCATTGAATTTATGAAGACCTCCCGCTTTTTCTAATACATCCATTCCAGGTCGTAAATACAAATGATATGTATTTCCCAAAATGATTTGAGCTTTAACCTCATTTTCTAATTCATGTTGATGCACGCCTTTGACAGTACCTAATGTACCTACAGGCATAAAAATAGGTGTCTCTATTTTTCCGTGTGCAGTTTCGACTACTCCAGCGCGAGCTTTGGAGTTTTCATCTGTTTTTAATAAATCAAATTTCATAGGGTGCAAAAGTAAGGAATAGGTAAGAAGGAAGGTAAGGAATGAGAAATAACTTTAGAAGAGGGAGAAGAGATCATTATATTGAGGGAACAGAGAATTATTACAGTAGCATTATTAATATCTAATTCTATCATTTTTCAAATCTCTATTCTCTATTCCCGCTTCTGAATAATTAGATTTTTTAAATAGAAAACCGATTACTATCCAATTTCAATAAAACTCCAATCATTAATGAAAAACATAAAAGGGAGGAACCTCCATAGCTAATAAAGGGCAGGGGAATACCTATAATCATGACCAGTCCCATTGTCATTCCTATATTGACAAAGAAGTGTACAAATAAAATACCTGCAACTCCATAAGCATAAATCCTCGAAAAATCTGAGCGTTGCCTTTCGGCAACAACTGTTATTCGAAAAATAAAAAGTAAGTATATTATAATTATTGCAAACACTCCTACAAAGCCTTGCTCTTCTCCTATGGTACAAAAAATAAAATCTGTTGCTTGTTCAGGTACATATTCTAATTGAGTTCTCTTTCCTTCAAGAAATCCCTTACCTCCTATTCCACCTGAACTAATGGTAAGTTGTGATTGCTTCAAATTATAAACTGCATCTCTATCAGCTTTGTCAGGGTTAAGCCAGACATTGATTCTAGATTGTTGATGAGGTTTTAAGACATTATTAAAAGCAAAATTAGCTCCGTAGGCTAACAGTCCTCCAAAAAGTAATAATGGAAATAAAAGCGATACTATATCTTTTTTTCCATCTCTCCAAAGGATAAAAGAAAGTACAGGTAACATCAGAAAATTAACTACAAAAATCTCTATATAATAGGCATGAAAGAAATGTAGACTGCCTGCTGTGAATAATAACATTCCAAGAAATCCTAATGCAGCTTGTCTCTTTTTCTTTTTTAAATTATAAATAAAAATAGCTGCACCTAACATGATAAATCCTAATATTACATAATACGGTTCGTACATTAATGCGACAATAAATAATGCAGTAATTGTAAAAATGACTATGTAAAAATTAGAAGAAAGTCCTTCTCTATAAAAGAGAATAAGAAAGGAAGTAAAGACTAATGCGGAACCTGCATCAGACTGCAAAAGTATAAGTCCAATAGGTACTGCAAATAAACCAAAAGCAACTATCTGAGTTTTGAATTCTTTTAGATTAGCACTATAGGAACTTAGGTAAGATGCCATCGCTAGGCAAGTTCCAAACTTTGCAAACTCTGACGGTTGGAAACTAAATCCAAATATTTTATACCAGGAGGTTGCACCTTTAATTTCATTTCCAAAAAAGAGGACTCCTATCAAAAGGAGTAAGGAAAAGGCATACATGACATAAGAAATCGTTCTCCAAAATTTCCATTCAATAAATGAAATACCAACTATAAGTATAAACGATAACCCTATAAATAAAGCTTGTTTTATTGCAGTTCCACTCAAATCCCAAAATGTACCATCACCTACCGTAGCGGCAACAATCATAATCCATCCCACAGCCATTAACCCTAAATAAAAACTTAAGGTTTGTAAATCTACATTTTGAAAACCACTATTCCTTCTTGTCCGAGTACTCATTCAGGGGGAGTAAAATTAAAATTGTAAGTTAATTTAGAACTTCATTAATAGATACTTTGCTTTTAGTAAGCAATGCACTAGGGTATGTTTTCTTTAATTCTTTTAGGATTGGTGTAGCTTCTAATTTAGTAGCGAATGCACCTGCTTTTAATTTATAGTAAGGTTTGGAGTGTTCCCAATCCACTCGAAGCATTGGATGTTCTTGCATAAATTTAGCTTCCTCACGTTCTACTTTTCTTCTATCCGTTGTAGCAAATAATTGAATTCTCCAACCTGATATATAAGTGGACATACTATTTTGATCAATATGTCTTTGTACTAAGCTGCTAACTTCAGGATCTTCAGTTACCAATACTTGCGCAGTCATTGTATTAACCAAAACGATAATACTAAATATGAGTATTAATATTTTTTTCATCATTATTATTTTATTCCTACTCCCTTGACAATTTTCACTCCTTTCGAAACACCTAATCTATCTGCACCTGCTTTAATCATCTTAAGAGCTTGTTTTGTATTTTTGATTCCACCAGACGCTTTTATTTTTATACTTTCTGGTAAATTTTTTCTTAAAAATTCAACTACTTCGACTGTCGCACCTTCTCCATTAAAACCTGTTGAGGTCTTAACGAAATCAACTTCTACTACCACACAAATTTCGCAAAGTTTTTTTATTTCTTTATAATTTAAAAGTCCTGTTTCAAGAATGACCTTAACAATTTTCCCTCTCATTTGTGCAGCAACAGTCATCGTTCTAATATCATTTTTCACATAATTCCAATCTCCACTTTTGATGGCACTAATATTAACCACTACATCTAATTCATCTGCTCCATCATCTATTGCTTTTTGTATTTCTGCTGCTTTGGAAGGAGTAGCAGAGTAACCTAGAGGAAATCCTATTACGGTTGCAATTTTCACATTGCTACCTTTTAATAAGGTAAAAGCTTTTTGTACAAAATATGGAGGTACGCAAACTGCGTATAATTTAAAAGCCTTCGCATCCAAACATATTCTTTCAATGTCTTTAGATCTTGTGTCAGGTTTTAGTATAGTGTGATCGATCTGATCATTAAGCTTTATCCCTTCTATCATTTCAATTTTTTTTTAAAATATAATGAAGTGGAAACACTTCCTATACTTTAATTAATTAGGTGGTAGTTATTCTTTTAGTAAAGAACATCTACCGTTAGTTTTCTCATTAATAATCAAAGTAAATAAAATCTAGATTAAATTTCTCTTTAAGCAAAATAAATAAAAATAATATTAAAATTTATT
>JALZVK010000084.1 GCA_023301005.1 Saprospiraceae bacterium
TCATTTAGCATTTTCATTTTCTCTGTTCCCTTTAAAGATTTAACTGGAGTGTTATTAAATGCTAACTTCGTCATCGCCACCATATCTTTAAATGCAGAAATATCTTCCACCCGAGTATCTCCAAAATCTATCTTTTCCAACTTAACTAATTTCTGAAGAGGAGTAATATCAACCAATGGATTTCCCTTAAAATTCAAGTCAACTATTTCCAAACAATTTTGAATAGAATCTAAAGATTTGATTCTATTATCTTTTGCATAAATTCGAATCAGGTTAGGTTTGTTTTCTAAATATTTAAAATCCGTTAATCCATTTCCGTCAACTATTAATTGAGTCAATGTATGCAAACTATCAAGCCCTTTTAAATCTCTTAATCGATTATGACTGACATTGAGTTCTTCCAATTTGGGAAGCGTACTCAATGGTTCTAAATTACTCACTAAGTTCTTTTCCGCAACCAACACTCTAAGATTAGGATGTTCTCTTAATGCTTCAAAACTCTTGATACTATTACTTCCACAGTAAAGAACTTCGAGATTGGGCATCTTAGCAATGATGTCTAGATTGTTTAATTTATTCTTTGAACAACTTAAAGTTTTCAAAGATTGAAAACGCAATAATGGTTTTAAATTTGGAATGCCAGTCTTATGAAATCTTAAATCTTCTCTAGCAAGAAGTTCATTTAATTTAGCATTAGAAATAGTATCCTTGACTTTCATTTGTTTCTTTAAAACAACTTGCCAAACGGAATCTAATCCATTCCACCAATCTTGATCTGACTGACTGACATCTACGAAATGAGTTAGTTTTTTTTCAGTTGTATTTTTACAATTTGAAAAAGCTAAAAGGAAGAATAGGGATAATGTAAAAGTTAGAATTGATTTCATATTTGATACTATAAAGTCTTTATGTTCATTTGAAATGATAAATAATACTATAGAGGTATGATAGTACTTGGTGCACGTTTACTAAACCTCTCAGGTTTAGTAAACGTTGAAAGGGTATCAACAATTTAATATGTCCCTTTTCTTTTAGCCGAACTCATTAAACATCTTTAATTAATAAAACAAAGATGACGAAAATATTGAGGAATAGCCAAGCGAACACTTTATATATTGATGCTTATTTTATATTTGCAAAAAAAAACAATTAAAATGAAAAGACTCGAAGGACAAGTAGCAATTATCACAGGCGGTGCCAGAGGTATCGGTTTAGGTATCTGTGAAGTATTTTGTAAACATGGCGCAACTGTAGTCTCTTGGGACTTACTAGATGATGGTCATGAAACGGCTGCGGAACTCGCTGCAAAAGGTCATAATATTTCTTTTAGAAAAACCGACATCACTAATCGTGATGATGTAAAAATTGCAGCTCAAGCAGCATTTGACCAACATGGTCGAATTGATATTTTAATCAACAATGCGGGAATCATTCGTGACCGTTCTTTTATGAAAATGGAAGACGACGAATGGGATTCAGTTTTGAATGTAAATTTGACGGGGACTTATAATGCGACTAAAGCCGTTTTGCCTTTTATGCGAAATGCGAATTATGGACGTATCGTTTCTGCTTCTTCTATCAATGGAACGTTGGGTGCATTTGGTCAAACGAACTACGCTGCGACCAAAGCAGGTATCATGGGTTTCACCAAAGCATTGGCGAAGGAAGTTGGTAAATATGGAATTACTGCGAATGCAGTTGCACCAGGATTTATTCGTACTGCAATGACGGACAGTATGCCTGAGGAAGTTATCAAAGCTGGTATTTCTCAAATCCCTGTTAGAAGAATTGGAACAGTAGAAGATATGGGTTATGCTTATTTGTTTTTGGCATCGAAAGAAGCTGGATTTGTAAGTGGACATACTTTGCATGCAAATGGTGGCTCGTTTTAGATGAATATCGAATATCGAATATTGAACGCTTCGCTAAGGAGTTTCGAAGTATGACGAATTATCTTGTATGTTTATGGTACTCACAAGTTGCTCGTCAAACTTCGACATTCATTAGCGAAGCGTTCCTTGTTCGATATTAGATATTCATTGCATTTTTCCTAATCAACTAATCAACCAACAATGGCTCAAAACGTAAGACCTGGCGAAGAACTCAACGAAGTAAATCTCAAAGCATTTCTTCACAGCAACCAATTGATTAATGATAAAAAAAGTGAAGTAGACATTTCTCAATTCTCAACTGGTTTTTCAAACCTTACTTATTTATTAAAAATAGAAGGAAAGGAATTGGTCCTTCGTCGTCCTCCTTTTGGTGCTATCAAAAGAGGTCATGATATGGGTCGAGAATTCAAAGTATTGTCGGGACTTAACAAAGCTTTTACAAAAGTTCCAGAAGTATATGCTTATACGGAAGATGCGGATGTTTTGGGTGCTTCGTTTTATGTGATGGAAAAAATTGATGGAATTATTTTAGATGCAAAAACTGCTAAAAAGAGAAATGTTTCTGCCAATGAATTTCCAATCATTGCTAAAAGTTGGTTAGATACTTTTGTGGAATTGCATGAAGTCGATTACGAAGCAATTGGTCTTGGTGACCTCGGAAGACCTGATGGTTATGTGGAACGACAAGTTCGAAATTGGGGGAAGCAATATTTAAAAGCGGCAACTGAAGAAATTCCTGCTGCTCATAAAGTCATGAAATGGCTCGATGAAAATCAACCAACTGAGTACGACCACCGCTTGATTCATAATGATTATAAATATGACAATGTAGTTTTTAAAGATGATACGTGGCAAGAAGTCAGCGCAATTTTAGATTGGGAAATGTGTACGCTCGGTGATCCATTGATGGACTTGGGAACTTCGATTGCCTATTGGTCGATGTCTACGGATGCGGATATTATTATCAATGGTTGGCCTTCGCCGACTACGATGGAAGGAAATCCTGGGCGAAATGAATTGGTAGAAATGTATGCTAAAAAAAGTGGGCGACCGATTAATAATTTAGTTTTCTATTATGCCTATGGTCTTTTTAAAATTGCAGTTATCGTTCAACAAATTTATTATCGTTACCATAATGGATTGACTCAAGATAAACGATTTGCAAATCTGAATCAGGCGACTCAATTGTTTTCTATGATGGCTTGGCAGAGTATTCAAAAAAATAGAATCGAAAAACTTTTTTAGTTTTCACCGCAGAGTTAAGAGTGAGTTTGGCGCAGAGTTACGCAGATTTTTTTTATTGTAAATGTATTGTTACAAAACTCTGTGATACTCTGCGCCAAACTCCTTTCTAACTCTGCGGTAAAAAAAAAATCATGAGTAAATTATTTTTCTTCCGTCATGCCCAAGCTTCCTACGGCGCAGCCAATTACGACAAACTCTCCCCACTCGGCGAACAACAATCCGCTGAACTCGGCAAACATTTAGTCGCTAAAAGTTTTCATTTCGATAAGATTTTCGTTGGACCACTCGAACGTCAAAAACATACCTTTCAAATCGTA
>JALZVK010000085.1 GCA_023301005.1 Saprospiraceae bacterium
CGAGCAATTTCCTTTGATGAGAACGGCTCTTTGGTCGAATAAATGTTAGATAAAAAACTTCTTAGTATTAAGCTCTACACTTAGCTTAGCTAAATCTATATTTTGAAAACCTGTATTAAAAACAAATTTACTGTCTAAATCCAGATGAGTTTTTAAGAGGTAGTCACAAAAAGTCTTTTCTAATTCTATTAAAGCTAGCTTCTTGGTGTGGCTGAGTATCTCACTTGTTAAAGCCCCGATACCTGGCCCTATTTCTAGAACTTGAACATCTTCTTTTTTATTTATCTCAGCTAGGCCAGAAAAATTTACAATTGATTTTGATGTAGTATGATTAAGTAAAAAATTTTGCCCTTTAGACTTATGAGGCTCAAGGTTTAACTCTTTTAGAATTTCTTTAACTTTCATAAGGAATCTAGTCTAGGGCTAAATTAAATGCTGAATTAAATATTGGCCATCTAGGCTTTACAGTAATTGAATTCTCTACATCAACTCCAATACTGTTAGCACTATTATCTAAGTATTTAAAACTCTCATACCTCTGAGGTTCTAAGCCAATCTTATATTGAGCAACAACTGAAATCATTGCAGCATTGTCCGTACACCACTTCCTTGGTGTCACTACAAATTTAACGCCATGTTCTTCAATTTTTTCTTTCAATACATCCCTAAGTCTTTGATTTGCAGCAACTCCACCAGTAAGTAGAAAAGACTTTGGCTTATTTTTCTTTATTGCGGCAATGCACTTAATCAAAAGTGATTTAACTATCGCTTCTTGATATGAAGCCGCTAGGTCGTTGTAGTCTTGCTTATCTGTTTTTTCTACTTTCCTACTTAATGCAGTTTTTAGGCCACTAAAACTAAAAGAACTATCATCTTTTTGCATTGAGACAGGAAATTCGAATTTTCCTAACTGCCCAAGCTCTGCTCTTTTAGAGAGAGATGGACCTCCAGGATATGGAAGACCCAAAAGAGTAGCTCCTTTATCAAAGGCTTCGCCAGCAGCATCATCTCTAGTCTTAGCAATTAATTCAAAGTCTTGTGGGCTTTTTGCAACAAAAAGCATTGTATGACCACCAGAGACTAGTAAGGTTAAAATTGGATACTCAGGTTGCTCTTCTTTAGTTTGTAGAAAACCAGAGAAGAAATGCCCTTCTAAATGATTTACAGGTATTAAAGGAATTTTTAAACTTTGGGCTACTGCTTTTGCAAAGCTTAAGCCGATTAACAAACAGCCTTTTAGCCCTGGACCAGTAGTAACGGCAATAGCTTTTAGCTTAGATTTATCTTTTACTAACTGCTCAAATAAAAGAGGTAAGTTTTTAGTGTGCTCTCTAGCTGCAAGCTCAGGAACGACTCCACCATATATTTTATGTAATTTTATTTGAGAAGCAATTACTTCTTCATTTATGTTCTCTAGTGTTTTTTTATAACTATTAGCTGAGTAATCTATTTTTGATAGGCATAAAGCTGTTTCATCACAACTAGTCTCAATTGAAAGTAACATTACTTTAAGCTTTCTAAAAAATACGCCATAGCCTGTTTATCAGAAATTTCTGCTTTATTAATGAAATCCCATGAGCAGTCTTTTTTACTAACTAGGCGACCTCTAGAGCTACCGGAATTAAAGAAAGCTAAGAATTCATCAGACTTCCAATCTAGTTCTCTCAGATTTCTTGCTTGTCCACCATTTAGTGAGTTATCCAAGTAGTTCGGATCTGAACTATGGCAACTTGCACAATTTGATAAGTTAAGAGTTAGATATCTTCCGTAAGTAGCAGTAGCTGTTTGTCTTGGGTGATTGACATACCCTCTAATTTTATTAGTGAAAAAGCTACCACTATCTTCTTCATCAAGATCCCTAGCCTGTTTAGGACTCTCAATTAAAAGAAACGATGCAATGGATCTCAAATCAAAATCAGACGCCCATTTAAGTCCAGCATGAGAGTCATTAGATCTAAAATAATCAACTATGTTATCCACTGATTTACTGGCTATTTTAGGACTAATGTTGTTATGACATTGGCCACAAGCCCCAACTGAACTAACAATATATTTCCCACGATTGTAATAAGAAGAAATAGTTTCTCTACTTCTAAAATCAAGAATCTCTTGCGTTTGTTCTTCTTTAAGCAAAGAAGAACAAGCAACACAAATACTAGATACAAGTAATAAAAGAGTTAACTTATGAATCATTTTTCTTCTGTTTTCTTCAATGTTAAAAATAAAGTATTATCATTTCTTAAGATTAAAACCAAAATAGTCTTACCCTCAGGGAATGATTCAATTGTACTTTGAAACTGATCTAGGGTTGTCATCTTCTTTGAACTTAATTTTAGAATTACATCTCTAGACTGAATTCCAGCCTTTGCAGCTTGTGAGCCTTCTTTAACATTTGTAACGATTAAGCCAGTAGCCTCAGTAATACCCAAACTACTTGCTATCTCTTCTGTAAGTTCTTGCACTCTGAGTCCAAAATAAGATTTTGAGATCTTTACTTCTTCATTTTTTTTCTTAACCACAGATTTATCTTTAAGTTCTTCTATTTTGGCTTTAACTGTAATTTCTTTACCAGCTCTAAAAACTATAACGTTAACAGTCTTTCTAATTGGTGTCTCAGCTACTAAAACTGGCAAGTCTTCATTCTTCTCAACTGTTTTGCCATCAAACTTAAGAATAACATCTCCAATTTCAAAACCAGCTTTTGAAGCGGGGCTTCCATCAACGATGTCCGCAACTAGTGAACCTTGCGTTCCCTCTAAGCCCATTGCATCAGCAACGTCTTTATCCACAGGTTGAATTAAAACTCCAAGCCACCCTCTAACGACCCTACCCTCATTTTTTAGTTGGGTAATAATGTCTTTAACTAAATTAATTGGCCTAGCAAAACCTATGCCGATATTTCCACCAGAAGATCCTAGAATCGCAGTGTTAACTCCAATTACTTCTCCATTAGCATTAAACAATGGACCACCTGAATTCCCAGGGTTGATAGATGCATCGGTTTGAATGAAACTATCGTAGAGCCTGTTTCTTTGGCCAGGTAGTGAGATCTTTCTTCCAAGCGCAGATACTATCCCTACAGTTGCGGTATGACCTAGTTCAAAAGGGTTTCCAATTGCCAAGACCCAATCTCCAGGTCTTAACTTACTAGAGTTACCTAGAGGAGCTGCTGGAAGAGAGCCAGGATGATCTACTTTTATTAGTGCAATGTCAGTTTTTTCATCAAAACCAATTACCTTAGCTTCGTAATCTTTTTTTTCGTTCAAAAAGCTAATGTTAATTTTACTAGCATTTTCTATAACGTGATAATTAGTAACGATGTAACCATCT
>JALZVK010000086.1 GCA_023301005.1 Saprospiraceae bacterium
CTTCAATTGGATAATTATCTACAATAGTTTTAATAACTAAAAAATTATAAACATTAATCCAAAAAGCCTTTTTTTGATTAAAACTAAAACTTGGATACTCATTGATAACTTTCAACTCTTCAGCAAAGTTATTCACAACAATCTTAGAGTCGACTAACTCAGAATAATTAACTCGACCTTTAGAATCTACATATCTGTTTAAAATCTCTTGATACGGTTCAAAATAAGACTGAAAAGAAAAAGTAGTTTCACTACTAGATTGCCCAGGTTCCTTGGACATCCCCTCTTTGATAACTTCTTTAATAATAGGCCTTTCAGATCGCCTCGTAATACCAAGGCTCTTAGAGGCATTAGTATTAGCGTTTATGGGCTCCTCTAGAGAAAAAGCTGCGCTAACAAACAAGCAGAGAAATATAACTATCTTCATTAAAATTCAGCAGATACGGCATTTAAATAAATAGTTCTAGCAACTTCATCTAGCATCTCATCTAAAATTTCTTCTTGTTGCCCTCTTGCTATCTCTCTTGCATTTAAACCACTTAGGTTTTGTGCAGCGATTGAACCTTGAGCAAAGCTCGAGCTTGAAGTTACAACTAAGTCACCACTAGTTGCGATTGGCTCTCTTCTTTGAATAAAAGGATTTTGATATAAGACTTGTCCATTCGTTCTTCTTAACTCAGCAGAAATGTTAATTATCAAGTCTAGTTCTTGGGCAATATCAGTATTTCCTGAGGTACTTCTTGTTTCTGTTTTTAGAGACAGTATCTTTGTTATTAGTTCAGCATCTCTGCTTTGATTTGACTCTACAACATCAACAACAGCGTATCTTTCAAACCTAGATCGCAGAGCTTCTTTTAGTCGAGCAGACACCCCTGCCTCAGTTGTTAAATTCTCTACAGGTTTTATCGCAATTCTTTTTACATCTGGAGGAAGAACAGAAGATCCTCCTTGCAAATGGTAGCCACAAGAAGATAAAAAGAACATTAAAAAAGTAAACTTTAAAAATTTTTTCATTAGAGTATATTTAAGGCTGAAAACTAAACTGTGATGACTATAAAGCAAAAATTGGAAAACATAAAATACAATCCCCTAGAAATAGAGCCTAAATGGCAAAAATACTGGTCTGAAAATAATACTTTTTCAGTCGAAGTAGATAAGAGCAAACCTAAATACTACATACTAGATATGTTTCCCTACCCTTCTGGTGCGGGTCTCCACGTTGGGCATCCTGAGGGCTACACTGCTACAGACATTGTATCTCGCTATAAAAGAATGCAAGGATTTAATGTTTTACACCCAATGGGTTGGGATGCTTTTGGTTTGCCAGCAGAACAATACGCTCTAAAAACTGGAACTCACCCTGCGGTAACAACTCGCAAAAATATTTCTAACTTTAAACGACAAATTCAATCCTTAGGTTTTTCTTATGACTGGAATAGAGAAGTTGCAACCTGTGACCCAGATTACTACCACTGGACTCAGTGGATCTTCTCAAAGCTATACGAAAAAGGCTTGGCATACGTAGATGAAATTCCTGTTAACTGGTGTCCAGAACTTGGAACGGTTCTAGCAAATGAAGAAGTCATTGATGGCAAAAGTGAGAGAGGTGGATTTGATGTAATTAGAAAACCAATGCGACAGTGGGTTTTAAAAATTACAGATTATGCTGAGAGCTTACTTGATGGACTAGATGACCTAGACTGGCCTGATAGTGTAAAGGAGATGCAACGCAACTGGATTGGTAAAAGCCAAGGTGCTGTTGTTAAATTTAGAGTAGCTAAAAATGAAAATCTAGCCGACTCCAGTTTAGACTTTGAAGTATTTACAACTAGGCCAGATACATTATTTGGAGCAACTTACTGCGTTCTTGCTCCTGAACATCAACTAATAAACAAGATAGCTAAAGACAATCAAGATGTTCAAAACTATGTTAATGCAGCCATCAATAAAAGCGATAGACAAAGACAAGAAGAAGCTAAGTTAAAAACTGGTATTTTTACTGGAGCATACGCAATCAATCCAGTGAACAATAAAGAAATCCCCATATACGTAGCGGACTATGTATTAATTACCTACGGTAGTGGAGCGATAATGGCCGTTCCTGCTCACGACCAAAGAGATTGGGAGTTTGCAAAAAAATACGACATCGAAATTACTGAGGTTGTATCAGGTGGAAAGATTGAAGAAGAAGCATACACAGGAAACGGGAAACTAGTTAATTCAGATTTCTTAAATGATCTTGAAGTAAATACTGCAAAAGAAAAAATAATTTCATGGTTAGTAGAAAATCAGCTTGGAACTGAGAAAATAAACTACAAACTTAGAGACTGGCTATTTAGTAGACAACGCTACTGGGGAGAGCCATTTCCAATTGTTAATACTAAAGACGGCCAAAAACTTCTTGATGAATCTGAGCTTCCAGTTGTTCTACCTGAGATAGAAAAATATCAACCAACAACAGATGGCCAACCACCGCTTGCTAGAGCAACAGACTGGCTAGAATACACAGATAAAGAAACTGGCGAGACATACCTTAGAGAAACAAACACCATGCCTCAATGGGCAGGAAGTTGTTGGTATTATCTACGCTACATTGACCCAAAGAATAATAAAGAAGCCTGGGACAAAGAAAAAGAGAACTACTGGATGCCTGTAGACTTATATATTGGTGGAGTAGAGCATGCGGTTCTACACCTTTTGTATTCTCGTTTTTGGCACCATGTTCTACACGACCTAGGTCTTGTATCTTGTAGAGAACCATTTAAAAAACTAGTAAACCAAGGAATGATCTTAGGTGAAGATAATCAAAAGATGTCTAAATCTAGAGGGAATGTAATTAATCCTGATGATATTGTTTACAAGCAAGGCGCTGACACTCTAAGACTTTATGAAATGTTTATGGGGCCCCTTGAGCAAGTTAAACCATGGAACACAAAATCTGTTGGTGGAGTGCATAGATTTCTAAATCGTTCTTGGAACTTAGTTATTGACGACAAAGGGGAGCTAAAAACTATAAAAGATGAAGACATCAAGGTTAAGAAAGCTCTTCATAGAACGATTAAAAAAGTGACTGAAGAACTAGAACAACTAAAATTTAATACTGCAATTGCTGCTCTTATGACTTTTTGTAATGAAGCAAATGAGCATGGTGGCTTATCTATTGATAGTGCTAAGACTTTTACTCTACTACTCTCCCCTTTTGCCCCGCATTTAGGGGAAGAACTTTGGGAGAAACTTGGCAATAAAGAAACACTAGCTTACGTAGCTTGGCCAAAGTGGGAAGATGATTTAGTAAAACTTGATAAGATAACAATTGCTGTTCAAATTAATGGAAAACTAAAAAATACAATCGAAGCTGATGCTGAGATTGAAAAGGATGCTCTTTTAGCCCTAGCTAAAGCAGATGAAAAAATTAGTAGTCTTATTGAAGGCAAACAAATTATAAAAGAAATTGTTGTCCCTAAAAGGTTAGTTAACATAGTCTGTAAGTAATGCAGAAGAAAAAATTAGATATTCAGGTTCAAAAAGAAGGTGAACTAGAAGTAAGTATCCTAACTCTAGAGAGCTCTAAGATTGAGAAGAATCTTCGCATTGTTCAGTTAACTGACCTACATTTTGGTCCATGCACGAACAAAGAAACTGTTTCAAGAGCAATCTCAATCACTAATGAATTAAAACCAGATATTATCGCACTTACTGGCGACTATGTTCAATTTAGCACAACTGGAATCAGACAAATACTAGCAACAAAAGTAAGTCCAAAACTATTTCGCTGGACTGAGTATAGAAGAGAAGTAAGAAAGCTTTGCAAAGAATTATCAAACAAACTCTCTAAACTAGAGAATATAAACAACGCTTATGGAGTCTTTGGCAACCATGACTACCACGAAGGCCTAGGAACAATTGTTAGACAATTTCCAAAAGAAATAAACTGGCTTGTAAATGATACAAAAACATATAAAGACATTTCTATCTCTGGTCTTGATGATTACAGACAAGGAAAACCAGATATTAAAAGCATGAACTCTAAGCGTAGTAATAATGAGACATTAAAGAGTGAAAACTTCAAACTACTACTTGCTCACAATCCAGATACAATCACTCTTGATGAAGAGCAAAGCTTAGAGCAATACGACTTAATTTTATGCGGCCATACTCACGGTGGGCAAATTTGTCTACCGAATAAGAAAGCTCTAGTAAGTAGAACCAAACAAAAAACTCACATTAAGGGCTTAAGTTATTACGGAAATACTCCAGTCTATGTCTCAAGAGGAATCGGGCGTGGTGGTTTGCCAATCAGACTAAACTGCCCTGCAGAGATAGTTTTAATACAGGTTAA
>JALZVK010000087.1 GCA_023301005.1 Saprospiraceae bacterium
ACGACTTCAGGTATTTCCAATATAGGACTTGGTGATTATACCGTTACGATTACCAACGATGCTACTTGTGATACCATATTGACTTATACAGTAGATGGTCCACCACCATTTGATTTTACACCTCAAATAGTCATGCCTACTTGCGACGGCGGTCAAGATGGAGCGATAGAATTATTAGGTTTTGGAGGAACGCCACCTTATCAATATCAATGGCAAAATAGTGGAGTTTTTACAAATGATAATACTTTGACTAATATTCCAGTTGGAATTTATAATGTCATAATTGAAGATGTGAATGGTTGCCAAACAGAATTAGATATTCAAGTTGATGAATTAGAATTGGAGTTACAACTTGGAGGAACAACGGAACCTTCTTGCTTTAGTTTGGCAGATGGTGCGATAGAATTAATTCTTGCTAATGGATTGGCACCTTATCAGTTTAATTTTAATTTAGGAGGAGGATTTCAGACTTCAAATATTTTAGCAAATATTCCAGCAGGTACTTATACGATTGATGTAATAGATGCAAATTTATGTGAAGGGAATTTTGAAATAATAGTTTCTGAACCGCCGCCAGTTTCAGTTACATTAGATGGAGTAGATGTTAGTTGCTTTGGGCAAGGAGATGGAAGTATTGTAGCAACTGCTATGGGAGGTGTTGGAAATTACACTTATAGTTGGAGTAACAATCAGACGACTCCTAATCTTGAAAATCTAGATCCAGGAACAATTTCCGTAACTGTTGAAGATGGCAATGGATGTGATGCAACAGCAAGTATCACAATTACTCAACCTGACGAATTATTTATTGATTTGGTAGACGTGATAGATGTGATTTGTTTTGGAGAGGAGACTGGCGTAATTGAAGTTACAGGTTCAGGAGGAAATCCAACTTATCAATATAGTGTAGATGGAACGGTCTTTCAAGATAGTCCAATCTTTACAGATTTGGCAGCGGGAACTTATACTGTTTATATTCTCGACTTGCTCGGATGTACGGATGAGTTAGAAGCAACCATTACTCAACCAACAGAACTCATTGTAAATGTTGGACCTGACCAAACTATTGATTTAGGATTTTCTGCGAATATCAATTCTATCTTTTCGCCTTTCGGAGCAATATCATATGAGTGGACACCTGCTGATGGATTGTCATGTACAGAATGTCCAAATCCAGTAGCATCGCCAGTTAATACAACAACTTATACACTTACAATAACTGACGAATCAGGATGTACTACAACGGATGAAATCACCATCGAAGTCGTGAAGAATCGACCAATATATATTCCAAATGCATTCTCTCCTAACTTCGATGGCAACAATGATTTCTTTACAGTTTATAGTGGACCTGCCGCAGCAAATATTCAAGCTATCCGTATATTTAATCGTTGGGGAGCTTTAGTTTTTGAAGCGCAAGATATTCCATTGAATGAACCGACGCTAGGTTGGGATGGAACATTTAAAGGAAAACAAGCACAGACAGGTGTATATGCATTTTATACTTATGTTGAATTTATTGATGGAGAAGTGATATTGTATGAGGGAGATTTAACGATAGTGAAATAGTAATTCAGCGAAGCTGAATTTTATTTATTTAAATACAAATCAAAAATATTTTCGAAGAAAATATAAAAACCTATGTGTTTAAAAAAATAACCATTGTGTGTTGCCTCAACAAATCGTTATGTTTAAAAAAAAATAAATAAAATTGATTAATCAAAAATATAAATTCTCACTCAGCATATTCTTCTTCGGAATACTCCTAATCACTTCTTGCGAAAATGATCCCGCAGAAATAGATAGAATTATTTCCCAAGACGAACTCAAATATGAAACCATGAAAAATGTAGAATTACTCTATAGTGATTCTGCAATATTAAGAGTGAGATTGGAAGCGGATAGTATGCTTCGATATTTAGATGTAAATGAACCAACTCAAATTTTTCCAGCTGGAATAGCTGTTGATTTTTTTGATGTACGAGGAAGAGTACAAAGTGAGTTGACTTCGAAGTATGCTATTCGTTATGAAAAGAAAAATGAAATCCTAGTTAAAGATAGTGTCGTATGGAAAAGCAAAGCCAATGATAGATTAGAAACAGAGGAACTTATTTGGGATGAAAAAAATAACAAAGTGTACACGAAGAAATTTGTAAAAATAACTCGCCCCGAAGAAATAGTTTATGGTTATGGATTTGAAGCGGATCAAGATTTTACCCGTTGGGAAATCAATGCCATCACAGGACGTATAAAAGTAAATGGATTAGGAGAGGAATTGAAAGAATGATTTTTACTTTTACGCTTACTTGTTTTATATTTACCGCAGAGTAAAATAACTCTTCGGTAAAAAATAATAATCTGAATTAACATTAATGACATTTACCCTCATCATAATTTTCCTTTTACTATCAGCTCTTTTTTCGGGTTCAGAAATTGCATTTGTTTCTGCTAACAAGTTACGAGTAGAGTTAAAGAAAAATAAAGGTTCTCGAAGAGGAAAAATATTAGCAAGGTTTTATGAAAAACCTGCCGACTTCATCGGAACTATGTTAGTAGGAAATAATATTGCATTAGTCATTTTTACAAATTTAATGACTGTACCCTTACAGTATTTTTTCTTACAATATTGTGGTGTCGAAAATGAATTATTGCTGTTATTCATCAATACTATTTTGATAACAATCGTAGTTCTCATCTTTGGCGAATTTTTACCTAAAACACTTTTTCGACTTTTTGCAGATGATGTGTTATATTTTTTAGCCTATCCATTACGGATTTTTCAACTCTTACTTTGGATTTTTTCTTGGGTGATGATACGCTGCGCGAATCTATTGTTAAAAGTGTTTTTGAAATCAGAAGTTTCGCAAGTGGAAAATGCATTGACTCGGGTAGACTTAGGAGACTTTATACAAAGTTCAGTTACGGAAGACGACCAAGATATTGATACTGATTTGTTTCATAATGTTTTACAATTACGAGAAGTCAAAGTAAGAGAATGTATGATTCCTCGACCTGAAATTGAAGATATAGATGTAAGAGATAGTATCGAAGATTTGGAGCAACGATTTCGAGAAACTAAACTTTCAAGATTAATTGTAACAGAAGATGAGATAGACAATGTGTTAGGATATGTGCATCATGCGCAAATGTTGAAACGACCGAAAGATATAAAACGATTGATTTTGGATATTCCATTTGTACCCGAAACGATGCGAGCGCAAGTGCTGATGAATCGCTTTATCAAAACAGGAACTACGATTGCTTGTGTGGTGGATGAATATGGAGGAGTTGCTGGAATTATTACTTTAGAAGATATTTTGGAAGAAATATTCGGAGAAATCGAAGATGAACACGATCAAGAGGAATATATTGAAACACAAATCTCCGAAATAGAGTTTATATTCTCAGGGCGTTTGGAAGTTGATTATTTAAATGAGAAATATGAGACATTAGATTTTCCGCAAGGAGAATATGAAACGCTTTCAGGTTACCTCGTGATGACAATGGAAACGATTCCTGAACAAAATGCTGAAATTTTATTAGATGGATATAAGTTTATTTTAGAGTTGGTAAGTGATACCAAAATCGAAACGGTAAGAGTGGTGAAATTGGAAGGAGAATAAGCT
>JALZVK010000088.1 GCA_023301005.1 Saprospiraceae bacterium
AGTAATTCTTTTCAGTTATTTAAAATTTTAAACATGCTCCTAAATTTAAATAAAAAAAGCAAAACAATAATAGTATTGTTTTGCTTTTTTTTATAAGAACTAAATTATAACAATGCTTTCACATTTAAGCATGATTCAAAATTTCATCGGTCAGTTGAGTAACAGTTTTTGTTCCCGCTTCATGCCAGAGTTTTTTTCCATTTTTAAATATCATAAAAGTAGGAACGCCCATCACACCCATATCAGCTGACATCTTTGCATATTTATCAACATCAATTTTTATGATTTTAGCTTTGCCAGCAACTTTACCAGCAACTTCTTTGAGTACAGGATTCATCGTCATACAAGGTCCACACCAAGTAGCGTAGAAATCAATTAGTACAGGTTGGTCTCCATTTAGGAGTTCTTTAAAACTAGGTTTTTTACTCATTCTTTCATCGTTGTTTAATAGTTCATTATCTTGTGGATGATAAAACCAAATTGGTTTTGACACATTTATCCCGCTTATTAAGCGGGATAAAATTAATCATTCAAAATTAATTTTAATGACATATCCTCAAATTATAAAGGATTTAAAAGCAAAAAAGTTTTCACCTGTCTATCTATTGCATGGTGATGAATCATATTATATTGATAAGATTTCAAAATTCATTGAAGAAAAAATTTTGACAGAAGGGGAGAAGTCCTTCAATCAAATGATTATGTATGGGAAAGAAACGGATCATAAAACTTTGATTGATACTTGTAGTCGTTACCCAATGATGGCTTCGCATCAAGTTGTTATTTTAAAAGAGGCGCAGGAAATGAAGACGCTCAAAGAGTTATTGCCTTATATCCAAAATCCAGTTCCGACAACTATTTTAGTTATCAATTTTAAACATAAAAAATTTGATGGTAGAACTAAGTTTGGAAAAGCGGTAAAAGCAAAAGCTGTAGTTTTCGAATCAAAAAAATTATACGATAATAAAATTCCTGATTGGATTCAATCTTATTTGAAAGATAAAAAAATGACTATTACGCCTTCTGCTTCTGCTTTGGTTGCAGAATATTTAGGAACGAGTTTGTCGAAGGTGAGTAATGAGTTGGATAAATTAGCTATCAATCTCGCATCAGGTACAGAGATCAACGAAAAACATATTCAAGAACAAATAGGAATCAGCAAAGAATATAATGTGTTTGAATTGCAAAAAGCATTAGGTACAAAAGATGTGGTCAAAGCGAATCGGATCATCAATTATTTTATTTCCAATCCAAAGAAAAATCCTTTAGTGGTAGTTGTAGGAACATTGTTTAATTTTTTCAGCAAAGTTTATATGACTCATTTTTTAAAAAATAAATCAGAAGGAGAGATGATGAGTGCGTTAGGCGTTCGTCATGCATTTTTTTTAAAAGATTACAAATTGGCTGCTCGAAATTATCCTTACCAACAATCTCAAAAAGTAATTGCTGTATTAAGAGAGTATGACTTGAAGTCAAAAGGTGTAGAACGAAATAATACTTCTGATGGTGACTTGATGAAGGAGATGGTTTTTAAAATTTTGAATGGCTAAGAATAAATTTAATCTCCTCATTTTTATATTTGGAAAATAACAATATTCGTTTCTCATGAAATTAATTCCGTTATTGGATTTTTAAATTCAATACTATGGAAAAACGAGACGCTCTTTGGAAAGGAATCATTGAAGATTTTTTCAATGAATTTTTAGAATATTTTTTTCCAAAATATATTAAACAAATAGACTTACAAGCTGGATATGAATTCTTGGACAAAGAACTTCAAAAGATTACTCCACACTCTGAAGAGTCCCGACGATTTGTAGATCTATTGGCAAAAGTCTATTTAAAAAATGGGAAAGAAAACTGGATTTTGATTCATGTTGAAGTTCAAGGATACCCTGATTCAAATTTCGAAAAAAGGATGTTTGTATATCAATATCGAATCTACGATAGATTTCAAATACATCCTGCCGCTTTAGCAATTCTATCAGATGACGATCCCAACTTCCATCCAAAAAAATATAGCCAATCAATCTTTGGAACAAAAATTCAATATCAATTTCCTACCTATAAATTGTCTGAGAAAAAGATAGAAGAGTTTGAAAACTTCAAAAATCCATTTTCAATAATAATGGAAACTGCTTGGTGGGGACTAAAGAAAAATAAATTGACTCAAAAACAACTTTTTTCAAAAAAGATTCATTTATATAGAAAGTTAATGAAATTAGGGCTTTCAGGGGAAAAGATTCATAATCTATTGAGTTTTGTTAAATATTACACACCCTTTGAAAAATCAGATATAAGCATTAAATTTGAAGAAGAGATAAATATCATTTCAAAAAATATAGAAAATATGGGTATTCAAGAAAGATTATTAGAATTCTATAAGGCGGAAGGAATCGCTATGGGAAAAGAGGAAGGGAGGAAAGAGGGAAAAGAGGAAGGAAAAGCCGAGGGAAAAGTCGAGGGAAAAGCGGAAGGAAAAGAAGAAGGTCAACAAGAAGGAATGAGCCTTACTTTACAAATAATAGATTTGTTGAAAGCAGGAAATTCAATACCTGATATTTCAAAAAAGCTAGGAATACTTGAAGATAAGATTCAAAAAATAAAAACTCATTTAGGACTCTAATTCTTTCCTGAAAAATTGTTGTGTATAAAATCAACAAAAAAGTGCCTAATCGTTTTCATGGTTAGGCACTTTTTCATTGGTAGATATTTGCAAGTAATATTGAAAATTTAAAAGAATGAAAATACTAATGTTAGACAACTATGATTCATTTACATATAATCTAGTTGATTACATAGAGGAAATTACATCAGAGAAAATAGATGTTTTTAGAAATGATAAAATTACTTTAGAAAAAGTAGGAGAGTATGATACTATTATTTTATCGCCAGGTCCAGGTCTACCCAAAGATGCAGGTATATTGTTACAAGTGATAGAAAAGTACGCCGCAACAAAAAATATTTTAGGAGTTTGTCTTGGGCAGCAAGCAATAGGAGAAGTATTCGGAGGTCAACTTATCAATCTTGAAAAAGTCTATCATGGTGTTTCGACATCGGTTACTCAAGTTAAAAATGATGAACCTATCTTTAAAAATATTCCTTCCTCATTTGAAATTGGTCGTTATCATTCTTGGGTCGTTGATAAAGATAAATTTCCCGAATGTTTAAGTATTACTGCTGAAGATGAAAATGGAGTGGTTATGGCACTTAGTCATAATTCCTATAATGTCAGAGGTGTTCAATTTCATCCTGAATCAATTATGACTCCTCAAGGGAAATTGATTTTGAATAATTTTATAAATTATTCAAAATCAATTTGTAACAATGAAATTGCATAATGTAAGAAGTTTGAGAATTAATTAATCCTCCGACCGATTCGGCTTCATCCAATCCTTTTCAAATCTCTCTTTAAATTCCTTCAACACTCCAGTTTTTCCCCAATCCTTTTTTTCTTCCTCAGTCCACAGCGTTTGGAAGAAAATAATTTTTTGAAATTTAGGAGGTAAGTACTTGCGCCAATTCGTTCCACCTGTACCTTGGTCGTCAGCAGGTAGGTGTCGACTCGATGACATCTGATGACTTAATTTCCAAAAGACATTTAACAACTCATCATAACTTCTTAATAAAGTCTTGAGTTTTTTATCATTTTTGATTTCCTCATTTGCAAGGAAATATAAATAATTCAAATTTCTAAATTGAAACTTCTTAATCCATTGTAATAACTCTTTATCATACTTTTCCTCAAATTCTAATAATGTAAGTGTCTTGTTATTGGTTTTCATATTGATGCCGCCGCCTTTCCAATAAATGTCGTTATACAATTTATTAAGAGGAACATCTTGTTGATTTCTAGCGTCGATGTGTAGAAGACTATTTAAGTTAGTACTCATAATTTCGATATGTCGAAACTGTACCGCTTGAAAACCAGATGCAGGTAACAATGCCATTCTGAATTTTCTAAAGTCTCGAGCATCCATTCCACTTTTCATAATGTCAAAACTTTGGCAGAGATGTTTGAAATAATTGTTCACTCTGCTAATTCGTTTATACCAAAATTCAAGTTGCTCAAATTCTTTATTCTCCTTATTAGTCAATTGGTCTAATTCCAATTTTATCAATTTAAAATACAACTCACATATTTGATGATAAGTAATAAATATAATTTCATCCGTATAATCTGTTCGAGGCATTTGCAAACCTAACAAACTATCTACATGAATATAATCCCAATATTTCAAACCATTCGACTCTACAAGACCTTTCATATAGTCCGTAAAATCTTGCCCGATACCATCATATTTTTCATTAAGTTGATGTAGATATTCTATACTTTTATTTAATTCTTCGCTATTTAGTTTTTTCATTTTTTCTAGTTTTTAAAAATGACTAATATTTTTCATGCCAACCATTTGTTTAACATCATATAGGTTTTTTTGAGCGATCACTCTTGCACGTCCTGACATTTCTCGAATGACATCACTAATTAAACTTACATCATTTTCTATAGTCGCTCGTCTTTGCCTCATATCCGAAGTCAATTCAACCAAAGCATCAGCAACCGTTTCTTTTAGTAATTTGTATTTTAAATTTCCATTATGAAAATCATTCATCATACTAAGAGTAGCATTTTCTTTTCCACATGCATTTAGCATATCAAATAAATTTTTGACACCTTCACTCAATTCTCCTTCTTTAGTATCGCCGCTATCAGTAACGGCACTCATTACTTTTTTTCGTAAAACTGCTTCTTCTTCAAAGAGTCGAATAAAATGTTTGTCCCCCAAACTCTTACTCATTTTTTGTTGTGGATCAGAGAAAGACATCACCTTAGGTACATCAGAATACTTAGGTTCAGGTATCGGAAAATATTCTCCAAATTGATTATTAAATCGCTGCGCTAAATTTCGAGTCAATTCCAAATGTTGCTTTTGGTCTTTCCCTACGGGAACTGATTTTGCTTTATAAATTAAAATATCTGCAGCCTGTAAGATTGGGTAGGTAAACAAACCTACTGGCACACTCGCTTTAGTAGTTTTACTTTTTTCAAATTTGTCCTTAAACTGAGTCTGTCGAGAAAGTTCTCCGAAGGAAGCAATAGAACCCAGCACCCAGGCCAATTCTAAATGTTCAGGAACTAATGACTGAACGAACAAAAGGCTCTTCTGCGGGTCAATTCCACAAGCCAACAAATCAATCATCATTTGATTAGATCGTTGTCTCAATAGATTTTGGTCGAAGCTTTTTCCAGTCATGGCATGTAGATCTACGATTCCGTAAATACATTGTTTTGTATCTTGAAGTTCTACCCATTTTTTTATTGCACCGAAATAATTTCCTATATGTACTTCACCAGTTGGTTGGATACAACTTAATACTTCGCAGTCTAATTTTGATTCTGACATTTTTCTTATTTAAATAAAATTTAAGATAAGTACTTAGATATAAATATGTTGATAATTTTGACGAGTGAATTTTTTTTTTCTAAAAAAATCATTGCATCCCCTGCGGGACGGTCCCCTTCTAGAATGGGATTTAAGGAAAAATAGCAGAAAAATCCGCCGTCATAATATCAAGATATTCGTGTCCAAGTACTTATTACCCAATATATTTCATACACAAATCCACCGTCGCCATAATTCCTTTTTTATGAGTACGCTCCACACCATGCGAAGCAGAAACACCAGGTCCAATTAATCCAACTCTAAAATTATTTCCAGCCTTCAAAGCCGCGGAACCATCAGAACTATAAAAAGGATAAACATCTACCACATGGGGAATTTTATGTTTACGAGCAAGCAGCGTTAATTTTTTTCTAATTTCAAAATCATAAGGTCCCGATGAGTCCTTTGCACAAATCGAACAAGCAGTTTCCTTACCTTCCGTACCATCACCAACTACACCCATGTCGATTACTAACAATTCTTTTACGGAGTCAGAATATCCAACCGTTCCACCATGACCGACTTCTTCATAATTGGAAAAGAAAATCTCAACAGCAGGTTTTTTCTTTTTTGCTTTTAGTTGTCGAGCAATTTCAAATAAAACAAAACAACCTGCTTTATTATCCATATATCGAGATTTGACAAATCCACTTTTGGTTTCTTCATAATTCGTTTCAAAACAAACAAAGTCTCCAACTTGAATACCCAATTGCTCTGTATCTTTTTTTGATTCCACTTCTTCATCCAATCGGATATGCATATTATATAGTGTACGTTGGGCAGTACCTAAATCTCGATTGACATGAGCTGCAGGATTATCCAATAACAAAGTTCCGGTATAAATTTTTCCTTCCAACGTTCTAATTCGACAATAACTTCCTTCATAGCCATTCAGTTGAATGCCTCCTACTTTTGAAAATCTTAAATTGCCATCACCCATAATATTCGAAACCACTCCGCCTAATGTATCGACATGTGCAGCAATAGCAAGTGTAGGGTTTTTTCCAAAAACACATTTTACTGCACCTTTGTTAGTACGCTCAGGTTTCCATCCATAACTTTTAAGGAGATCAAAAATATACTGACTAGCTTCTTCGGTATAGCCTGATGGAGAGTCGATAGCTACTAATTTTTTTAGGGTTGAAAGATTCATGTTCTTTTTTATGCAAGTTAAAAAATTAAATAAATTTTTAATTTTTTATCCTTAAATAAAGATTCAGCTAGTTGTCATATTTTAGAAATTGTAAATGAGAAAAGTTAGTCAGCGTTTACAATTTTTTTTAAAATCATGTTGGACAAAATCTTTCTACATTTAAAAAATCAAAAATTTTTCTCAAACAATGATTAAATCAAATCTATTCAACATCTCCGAATACGATAATTAATTAATTATCTACCAATACTATATTTTCTCACGAAAGTTAATATTCGGGAAGAATTGACAATTTTATAGGAAGTTTAATCCTAAAATTTTCTTATTTTTTTCTTCATCTTTGTACCATTAATTGAGATGAATTTTTTTTAAATAAAATTTAATTACATAAATATTAAAGATGAAAAATTATACTAGTATTTTAACTGTATTTACATTGTTATTAATGCTCGGTTTTACAAGTTGTGAAACTGACACAGCAGAGAAAAAAACAACAACAACAGAAACTACGAAAAAAGCAGAACCAGTAAAAACTGCAAGTAAACCAGAAACTATTAGATTGAACCAAAAACCTGGTGTATTTGAAAATACAAGTGTTGCCTTAGCAGAAGGCTCTTATCAATTTGAAATTGCAAATGATGGAGTTGATCACGAAGTAGGATTTGTATTAGTACCTAAAGGAAAATATGATCAGAAAGATCATATCAAAGCAGCTTATGTAAAAGCACCAGCAGCAACTGGAAAGAGTTCAATGACAAATGTTGTTAACTTAAAAGCAGGCGAGTATGAATATTTTTGTCCATTAAATCCTACACCAAAATATAGCTTGATTGTACATGATAAAGTAGAGACTGTAAGGTTGAACCAAAAACCTGGTGTATTTGAGAATACAAGTGTTGCCTTATCGAATGGCGCTTATCAATTTGAAATTGCAAATGATGGAGTTGATCACGAAGTAGGATTTGTATTAGTACCTAAAGGAAAATACGATGCTGCAAATCATATCAAAGCAGCATATGTAAAAGCACCAGCAGCAACTGGAAAAAGTTCAATGACAAATATCGTTAACTTAAAAGCAGGAGAGTATGAATACTTTTGTCCATTAAATCCTACACCAAAATATAGCTTGGTGGTACATGATAATGTGGAGACTGTAAAGTTGAGTCAAATGCCTGGGAAATTTACAAAAGATAATGTTGCTTTAACTGAAGGTGCTTATCAATTTGAAATTTCAAATGATGGAGTTGATCATGAAGTAGGATTTGTATTGGTACCTAAAGGGAAATATGATGCGAAGGATCATATCAAAGCAGCTTACGTAAAAGCACCTGTACCAACTGGAAAAAGTTCAATGACAAATATCGTTAACTTGAAAGCAGGTCAATACGAATATTTTTGTCCTTTAAATCCAACAGAAAAATATAACTTGACTGTTAAATAAGAATATAAGATTTCTTATATAAATTTTAGACAAAGGCTAGGCTTACGAAATGTAAGTTTAGCCTTTTTCTTTTTATACAGGTTTTAATCGTTGCTAAATAATCATAAAGAAAATAAAATAGTTTTTATACTCCACTCCTACATAAAGTATTTAAACAATTTCACTAGTTTCGCATTTCCTTAACAACGACTATGATATTTTCAAAAAAATACAAATTCTTCCTTTTTATATCCGCATTTATTTTTGTGATTAATTTACTCATCATGAATGAGTACACAACAGTAGTCAATGATGTGGAATCCAATTTTTTATTAGAAGTTCAAGCCTTATCAGGTAAGGGCGAATCTATCTCCAATACGAAAGCATTACTACCAATATGGACGAACTCATTAGTGTATAATTCCCTGGGATTCAACAAGTTCGGTTTACGATTACCTCAAGTGTTGGTATTGCTATTGACATTTATAGGTTTCTATTTTTTTGGAAAAAAGATATTTGGATTAAAGACAACTGCAGTTACATTATTAGTGATGGGAAGTTCATTTTTACCTATCAATTTAGCGAAACTAGCAACAGGCGATGTATGGTTATTTAGCGCACAGTTAATGAGTTTTATTTTTTTGATTTTATTTTTAAAACAACCAATAGGGAAGTGGAAATGGGGCGTTTGGATATTTGTAGTTTTAGGAGCGATGATACATCCGTTGAGTATGTTTGTTTGGAGTTTGGGAATGTTTGGATATTTAAGAATTTTCCATCCAAAGAAAGATAACCTCAAAGGATTGGTTCTTTTACCTTTACTATTAGTCATTTATTTGCCGTTATATTTTTTCGGATATGTAAGTTTGGAGATGCCTTATTTTTATATGGGAATTGGGTCAGGGCAATTTAAATATTATTTTGTAATAGCATTGTTAGGAGTATTGCCCTGGATTGGTTTTTTGCCTGCGGGACTTTGGGATATGTTTCAAAAAGTAAGAAAGAAAGAAGAAATGGCAATCATCAATTTAGGTTGGATTTTATTTGCCATACTCAGTCAAGGTATGGTGATTATCGCAGCATTTTCATTTATCATCGCCAAATCACTTTTAGCATTTTTCCAAAAAAACTATCCCTACCGAAGGTGGGTCAAAGGTGGTGCGTTACTCAATATGATATTTACGTTTATGATTTTGTTCTCTGCATTACTAGGTGGATTTTTAGAATTTAAAGGAGTCGGGTATCGTTCCGTTTTTGGAGTGAGTACATTGTACTGGATGTCAAGTATGGCAGCAATATTAGGATTGTTTATGGTAAATAATACATTAGTGACTGGAGGAATTGCAGTAGGAGGATTGATGGCGACTTGGTTGTTCTGGTTACAAGTGAATCCGCTGATGGATAGCCAAAGAGATTTCCCAAAACAAGTTTATCAAATAATGCGAACAGAAGGAATAGGTAGAGGAAATATTTCCAAACCTATCGAATTATATCATCAGGATACCGATTCTATTTTTTATCAAAAAAATACACAAGTGTATTTACAAGATTTAAATGTGAAAACGGTCGTAGTTAATTTTGAGGAATTCACCTCGATGCCATCTAAATCGGAATCAGCTTACGCAGCGGTTCCTCTTACCTTATATAATGTCTTGCCACCTGAGCATGTCTTTTTGAAAACTAAGAAAAAATTAGAAGTGAAAGGAGGAAAAGGATTTTTGAAAGATGAGGAAGAATATGTGATTGTGGAATTTTAAAAAAATCACTCAAATAAATTGAATCCTTGATTCACATTTCTATTAAATGGACAAATAGAACACATAGATTCATTGTGAATATAAATCTATGCGCCTATCTGTGAAATGAGTTAGTATTGTATTATTGTATTTTAATTTATAAACATTAAATACAAAAGCACTACTAATATTAAAGTAGCAATAACAACAACAGTAATAAATTTCTTTTCTTCTTTTTTTTGTCTTGTCTCGATTCTTCTTTGTTTCTTTGATTTAGCCATTTTGTATTTGTTTAAATTGCGGTAATAGAAATATAATAATCACTAATAAATTAAATACTAAAATATAAATTTTTTTGTTATCCAAAAAAATCTTTTCAACTTCTTTTTTTTTGAAAAAAAAACTCTCTAAAATTAGTTCATTTCCATCAATAAAATTACTTTTGCGACTGGTGAGGGCCATTCGACCAGCTCCTTTCGAACTCCCCCAGGGTGGAAACGCAGCAAGGGTAGAGGGTTGAGCGGTGCGGAGTGGTTTCTCACCTCTTTTTTTTTAAGTAATTAGATTATAGAAACTTTATAACTCCATACTAAACTATAAGGTTTCTATTAATTACATACTTAACATACTTGAGACTTGTCCTACCATTTTAAACAACCCTAAATTCAATTTTCATTTCTTAATTTATAATAATCAAAATTTATGAAATTTTTTGTTGATACAGCAAACTTAGATGAAATCAAAGAAGCTAAAGATTTTGGAATTTTAGATGGTGTAACTACTAATCCTTCGTTAATGGCTAAAGAAGGAATCGTTGGTACTGATAATGTGATGAAGCATTACAAAGCAATTTGTGATATCGTAGAAGGTGACGTAAGTGCGGAAGTTATCTCTACTGACTTTGATGGAATTATTAAAGAAGGTCAAGCATTGGCGGCAATCGCTCCTAATATAGTAGTGAAAGTACCAATGATTAAAGATGGAGTAAAAGCAATTAGTTGGTTTACGGAGCAAGGAATTAAGACCAATTGTACATTGGTATTTTCTGCTGGTCAAGCGATACTTGCAGGTAAAGCTGGGGCAACTTACCTTTCACCCTTTATAGGAAGAATTGATGACATGTCGTGGGATGGAATTGAGTTGATTCATCAGATTGCTGAAATATATGCTATACAACAATTCGATACTGAAATATTAGCGGCTTCGATTAGAAGTCCTAAACATATAGTTGACGCTGCGGAGTCAGGTGCTGATATTGTAACTTGTCCGTTGAAAGCAATTCTTGGGTTATTATATCATCCGTTGACAGATATTGGATTGGCTAAGTTTTTAGCAGACCATAAAAAAGCGAATGAAAAAGCATAAGATTGTTTTTTTATAACAATATAAATACGGTTGACTTGATACTTCAAGTGAACCGTTTTTTTTTACCGCAGAGTTTTTAGTGAGTTAGGCACAGAGTTACTCAGAGTTTTTTCGACAACTCTGAGTAACTCTGCGAAAAACTCCATTTAAACTCTGCGGTAAAAAAAAAAGTTTAGAGAAAATAGGAACCATTTCTTTCTAAATTACATTGATGTTCTTTTCTATTTTTCATCTCACATAAAACAACTCACTCCATGAAAAAAACATTTTACATCATTCGTCACGGTCAAACCGAATATAATAAACTCAGAATCGTACAAGGTTCAGGAGTCGATTCAGATCTAAACGATCGAGGTCGTGAGCAAGCTCATTTTTTCTATAAAAAATATAAAGACATTTCTTTTCAAGCAGTACTGACTTCTACTCTAAAAAGGACACATCAAACGGTAAAGCAATTTATAGAAGATGGAATTCCTTGGGAGCAATTTGATGAAATCAAAGAAATGAATTGGGGAATCCATGAAGGAAAAAAAGGAAATCCTGAAATGCGCAAAGATTATGAAAGAGTGGTTTTGTCAGGTCAGTTTGATGAAAGAATCGAAGAGGGAGAAAGTATCAATGAAGTAGCTGCTCGCCTTCAAAAATTTACAAAACATATTATCAATCGAGAAGAAGATCTTACTTTGATATGTGTACATGGTCGAGTGATGCGAATATGGATGGCGCTTTTGGATGTGAATGATTTGACGACAATGGAAACTTATGACCATTCTAATACAGGACTTTATTTAGTGGAATATGAGAATGGAAAATTTACTTTAATAAAGAAAGATGATACTGAACATATTACGACAAGTCGTAATTCTTAATTGAAAATGAAAAATTAAAAATTGATTTCTAACTTGAAAAAGGTCTAAGTGATGAGTATAATTAGCTGACAATGAGTGGAAAAGGAAATATTTTTAATATTATTAGTTAAATATGAAATATGTTTAGTAACCTGTTGACGGTATTTTTAAATGGTTTAACAGTTAACTTGCTATGATAAGTTGACACTTAGTAATTATGCCCTTAATTTTGCTCTACTAGAAACGAATATGATCTCACTTTTTATATTTTAACAAGTAGTTTTTATTAACTACAACCACAACAAATTATAATCCTAACCTTTCCGAGTCCTTCGGAAAGGTTTTTTTTATTTACTTTTATTAAAAAAAAGAATGAGCCAACAAGAAGAATTAAGTTCTGCGGAGTTAGCAAGATACAGTCGTCATATTGCAATTCCTGAATTTAATATAGAAGGGCAAAAGAAATTAAAAGCTGCCAAAGTTTTGGTAGTAGGATCGGGAGGATTGGGAAGTCCTTTGCTTTTATATTTGACTGCTGCGGGAGTTGGTCATATAGGGATTGTAGATTTTGATGTAGTTGATGATAGTAATTTGCAACGTCAAGTCTTATTTACCGTAGATGATATAGGGAAGTCAAAAGCTGAAACTGCAAAGAAGCGACTAGAACAATTAAATCCTTATGTGAAATTCACAGTTTATAACAATGCTTTTACAAAAGATAATGCATTAGGGATTATTAAGGATTATGATGTCGTTGCAGATGGAACTGATAATTTCCCTACTCGATATTTAGTCAATGATGCTTGTGTATTGACAGATAAGGTAAATGTATATGCAAGTATATTTCGATTCGAAGGACAAGTTTCTGTTTTTAATTATTTAAAAAAAGATGGAAGTCGTGGAGCGAATTATCGAGACCTTTTCCCTGAACCGCCACCGCCAGGAATGGTTCCGAGTTGTGCAGAAGGTGGCGTGTTGGGTGTGTTGCCTGGAATTATTGGAAGTATGCAAGCGAGTGAAGTTATCAAAGTAATTACTGGAGTAGGAGAGCCATTGGTGGAAAGATTATTTTTGATGGATGCTGCTAGTTTTACGACTCGGATATTGAAATTTAAAAAGAAAAATAACAATACAATTACGGAGTTAATTAATTACGAAGAGTTTTGTGGAATTGGTCAATCTGATGCAACAACTTCTATAAAAGAAATTAGCGTTTTAGATTTTGAAAAAATAAAAAAAGAAAATCTTGATTTTCAATTAATAGATGTTCGAGAACCATTTGAATATGAAATCGTTAACTTAGGAGGTGAACTAATTCCATTATCGACGATAACGCAGAATGTTTCTAAAATTTCAAAAGAGAAGAAAGTCGTAATTATGTGTAGAAGTGGAAAAAGGAGTGGTGATGCGATTAAGACTTTGCAAGAGATTTATCCATTTGAGAATTTGTATAATTTGAAAGGTGGAATTATAGAGTATAGTAGAGAGGTAGATGATAGCATTATGACTTATTGATTAATTTGTCAATATGATTTGCTTAAAAAAAATAGAAAATTCTTATCTTGAATTTCTTTGAAATATATAAGTACCGAGTATGAAAAATATTACCTTATTTATTATCCTATCTTTCGTGTTGATGGGCTGTCAACAAAAGTACGCCCCTCAAAATTATAATCGCTCCACTTTGTTTCATAACAAAAGAGTTGCCGTAATGCCTTTTGATATTTACACGAGTGTCGAGCATCTTCCCAAAGGCGCAACTATTGCCATGGTCGAAAAGGCTGAACGTAAAAAAGCGAGAGTAATGCAAAGAGATTTGTATCGCTATATCCTTAGAGAACTTGCCAAATCATCTCGAAAAGTAAAACTCCAAAGTTTAAATAGAACAATAGAAATTATTAATGAGTCTGGTTATACCGATGAAGAAATCATTGACTTGCCTAAACGTAAATTAGCTAAAATACTCAAAGTTGATATTATTGTTCAGGGCAGTCTTTATCAGTATAAAAATAAAATGCGTTGGGAAGGAGATGATTTTTTAAGATACACAGGTTCGAATAATCGAGTATCGACAGTCATTAATGTATATGAAAAAAAGAGAGGTAGAATAGAATGGAAATATGATAAATCTCAATCTGGTTTTCCTAGTGATTATGCGCCTGATGCGATTAAAGGATTGTTGAGGAAAGCGGCGAGGAATTTTCCTTTGTGAATTGAAAATTGCGATTTGTCGTAAAATCAAAAACACCTTTTAGAATAAAATAAAAAATATGAATTACTCCTCCATGGAGAATGCTGGTGAGCAAAAATACATTGCTGATTATTTAAAAACTTTACCTAATCTTACACCTCTTCAACTCAATAAAAAAATTGCCAAGTTTGGTTATATCGGTCAAGACAAAGCTAAAAAAGCAGTTAGCCTTTTAGCCTTTCGTCATATCAATCGGTTACGTAAAATTTTTGTTGACAATATTGATAAACGATTGTTGCCCTCCAAAGAAAATTATTTACTCATTGGTCCTACTGGTTGTGGAAAGACTTTTTTAGTAGACATTTTATTTAATCAAATATTAAAACTACCAACGGTAGTTATTGATATTACTTCATTTTCTGAAACAGGTTATGTAGGAACTGATCCTGTTGCGATATTGACTCGATTGATTCAAGCTGCACAAGATCCTGTAATTGCATCCATCGGAATTATTTGTATAGATGAGTTTGATAAAATTTCTACTGGAAAAAATAATGCAGTTTTTGCAGGTGCAGGTACGACTAAAGATGTTGGTGGACTTGGCGTACAAAAAGAATTATTAAAAATGTTGGAAGGTGCGGAATTGAATGTGCCTACGAGTATCACACATTCTTCTTACGCAGAGAAAAGACCATTTAATACAGAGCATATAACTTTTTTAGCGAGTGGTGCATTTTCAGGATTTAGACAAATCGTAAAAGCATCTCAACATCAAATTGGTTTTGGAAAAAATGCAGACGACTTCGAAGAAGTCAACAAAGTTGCAGTTTCCTATGATAGAAAAGATGTGGACAAAGTTGCTCATTTCGAAAAATATGGAATGATGCCCGAGTTGATTGGACGATTTTCTCGAATTGTTCCTTTTCATGCTTTAGGTAAAAAAGAGTTGAAATCAATTCTGACTAAAAATACAATTGAGCAATACTCTAAAGAATTAGAATTGGAAGGAGCCAAATTAACAATTGATACTAAGGTGATGGACAAAGTAGTCGAAGATGCATATATAAGAGAGACAGGAGCGCGTGGATTAAAATATGCATTACTCGAATATTTAGAAGATGCTTGTTATGATTTTTATTCTTCTAAAAAGAAGATTAAGGAAATTGTGCTGACGATGAAGAAAGGGGAGATTGTTACGAAGTTAAACGGTTGACGGTAGACGGTCGTTTAACTTGACGATAGACAACCGACAACCGACAACCGTCAAGCGAAGCGACCGTCTACCGTTCACCGACAACCGAAAAAAAAAACGAGACATAAAATTAATTATGCCTCGTTTTTTATATTTTTATAGGTGTTGTTTAGTTTATTTTCCAAACAACTTGCCAAGACCACCTAAAGCGTCTTTTGCTTTATCCATAACATCACCTGCAGCATCAGCAGCTCCTTCACCTCCTTCAGCAGCATCACCAGTCAAACCACCTAAAGCATCTTTTGCTTTATCCATTAGTCCATCACCACCACCAGTCAAACCACCTAACATAGCAGCAGCACCACCTGCACCACCTAACATACCTGCAGCTTTTCCAAGCATTCCGCCAGCATCTCCGCCTACTCCAAGAACATTCATAATGCTACTTGCATCGATACCATCTGTATCACCATCTTCTTGCATTTTTCCAGCTAATCCACCAATCATACTTGACATACCAGCTCCAGCAGCTAATCCAGCAACAGACTCAGGTAATCCCATACTTGTCATTACTTTTTGCATAAACATTGCTTTGATACCTCCAAAAATAGAGTTACTAGCAAGACCTTCTCCACCACCTACAGCACCTTGGAACATTCCCATAAGACCACTTACATTACCTCCAGTAACCTGTGACATTACGCCTTCAGTCAAACTCTCTTGAGCCATTGGTAACATTTCTTTTGCTTGGTCTACTGAGATACCTGCTTTTCCAGCAATTTGTTCTGCGATTCCACCGCCCATAGATTCCATAATTTTGTCTAACATATTTCTTTAAATTTTAAATGATTAATAAAACCTATTCTCTTAAAAAGAGAAACATAAGGTTTCTGTAATAATTGTTTCAATTATATATACGTTGAAATTTGGCGAAAGGTACTTTTTTAAATGTAAAATTCTTGTAAAAAGTTGTTTAAAGTCGTGACGGCACAGATTAAAGTATTAATTTTTGGTAGAATATTACTTACCTTCGCTTCATCTCGTTTGGGGTGTACCGTTCTTGAATGGTACTGAGATTATACCCATTGAACCTGCCCAGATTATGCTGGGAAGGGAAATGAGCCAACCAAAAATATTCATCGTCCGATGGATAGGCTTCTCAATGGTGTTTACTAATTTGATTTTTAACACATAGGTACATAGAACACATAAGTTCTTTGACCTTGTTTAGTTTTTCTAAATAACTATGTGTTCTATGTACCTATGTGGTAGAAATCAAAATTATCATCTGCGACTCTTCGAGTCCTATTTTTTTATTTAAAACAAAACAGTCAAACACTATTTTTTATTATGAAAAAATTTTACAAAATCTGTTCTTGCATTCTAACAATGACTTTACTTTTTTCCAACATTGCTTTTACGCAATATAAAATTTATGGAAAAGTAACCGCCGAAAAAGAAACACTTATCGGAGCAACAATTCTCATTGTAGAAACTAATGAGCAAACCACTTCTCAAATGGACGGTAAATATCAATTCGAAAATATCGAAAAAGGATATTATACATTGATGGTCAATTACGGAGGTTACGAAAGTCATATTGTTGCGGTAAGAGTAAAAGATGATACAGAATTGGATATTGATATCTCAAGGCGATTGGAATTTGGTGAATTAATTGTTTCTTCCACTCGTGCAAGTGAGATCACGCCTATGACTTTTACCAATGTCACTAAAGAAAAATTAGAAAAAAATAACCTCGGTCAAGATGTTCCTTTTTTATTAAAATGGACACCTTCCGTTGTGGTGACTTCTGATGCAGGTGCAGGAATCGGTTATACTGGAATACGAATAAGAGGTTCTGATCCAACTCGAACTAACGTTACGATTAATGGAATTCCGCTTAATGACTCTGAGTCGCAAGGTGTATTTTGGGTAAATATGCCCGACTTCGCAAGTAGTACTGAAGACATCCAAGTGCAACGTGGAGTGGGAACTTCTACAAATGGCGCAGGCGCATTTGGAGCAAGTATAAATTTAAATACCTCGAAAGTCCATACCGATGCTTATGGAAAAATTGCTTCTTCCATTGGCTCATTTAATACCTTAAAAAATAGTGTTCAATTTGGAAGTGGATTGATAAAAGATAAGTTCACATTTGATGGTCGGTTGTCGCAATTACAATCGGATGGATATATTGATAGGGCAGAAGTGGATTTGAGTTCTTACTATTTGTCAGGTGCATATATAGGTGATAAAACTTCGGTTCGATTCAATACTTTTTCAGGACATGAGGTAACTTACCAAGCTTGGAATGGAGTGCCTGCTCAATTTTTGGATGGAGAAGAATTGCAATTTGATGTAACAGGATTGCCATTGGAAAGTGGGGAATTGATTAGATATAATGTTTCAGGAACTGAAAAATCAGGAACACCTCATGACAATGAAGTGGACGATTATAGACAGACACATTACCAAGCACTTATCAATCATCAAGTGAATGGAGCAGTTAATTTTAATGGAGCATTACACTATACCAAAGGGCAAGGATTCTTTGAACAGTATAAAGGTGGAGAAGATTTTAGTGCTTATGGATTGAATCCAATTGAGCTGTCAGCTGATACAATTACTTCAACAGATTTGATTAGAAGACGGTGGTTGGATAATGATTTTTATGGAGTGACGTATGCTTTGAATTATACGCCTAATGATAAAATTGATTTTACCTTAGGTGGAGCTTGGAACAATTATGAAGGAAAACATTTCGGAGAAATCGTATGGGCGCAATTTGCAAGTGACGGCGCACTCGGTCATCGCTATTACGATAATGATGCAACGAAAACTGACTTTAATATTTTTGGGAAATTGAACTATATGTTGACTGATAAATTATCGAGTTATGTGGATTTGCAATATCGAAAAGTAGATTACGAATTTCAAGGTTTAGATGCTGATGGAAGTTTTATAGAAGCGAATGAAAATCTAAATTTCTTTAATCCAAAAGTTGGATTGACTTATCAATTAAAAAATAATGCTCAAACTTATGTTTCATTTGGCGTAGCGAATAGAGAACCTAACCGAAGTGATTTTACAGATTCTTCTCCTGATAGTCGCCCGACTCATGAGACACTTTACAATGCAGAATTAGGTTACCGTAAAAATTTCAGAAAGACTGTTCTAGGAGCGAATGCTTATTGGATGCAATATGACAACCAACTCGTATTGACAGGGCAACTAAATGATGTAGGAGAAAATACTCGTATCAATGTCGATGATAGTTTCCGTGCTGGTGTGGAATTGGAAGGTGCATTGGAAGTGATGGATGGATTGACTATAAATGCTGGAGCAACATTTTCCCAAAACAAAATCAAAGCATTCACAGAATTTATTGACAACTGGGATATAGGAGGACAAGGACAAGTGAATCATGAAGATACTGATTTAGCATTTTCTCCTAACCTTTTATTTTCGGGAGGAATGAATTATGATGTTTTTAAGGATAATGATAAGCAACAACTTAGTTTATCTTTAACTGGAAAATATGTTGGGCAACAATTCATTGATAATACGTCTAATGAAAATACTCAGTTGGATGCTTTTGCTTATGGCGATTTTAGAGTTGGATATACTATTAAAACAAAATGGGTAGAAGAAATAGGAATTACATTATTAGTGAGAAATGTATTCGATGCACAGTATGTCAATAATGCTTGGACTTACCGTTACCAATCTGCTGGCTTTGATGCTCGACCTTTTGATGCCTTTGCGAGGTCGGAAGGAAATTCGATTTATAACTTAACTGGATTTTATCCGCAAGCAGGAAGGAATTATTTATTAGGGATAAATTTGAAATTTTAATTAAATTACATTTTATTTTTACCGCAGAGTAATGAAAGAGTTTTCGTAGAGTTACACAGAGTTTACCTAATATTCTTAAAAACGCTGTGCAACTCTGTGAAAACTCATTTCAACTCTGCGGTAAAAAAATAAATGTAATTTCACAGAAATAATCTTTTATGCCCCTGAGTTTTTTGATAAAAAAAATACCACTTACTGTACAGCACATTGTTTTTATTGCATTTATAACAATGTACTTACTAATCAAATTTACCTACCATGAATTATGGAAAGATGAGTGGCAAGCGTGGCTGATGGCGCGCGATATGGGATGGGGCGAACTCCTCGGTTCCTTATACTACGAAGGTCATCCCGCCCTATGGTATCTCTACCTTAAAGTATGGTCACTTTTTTCCACAGGAATGAATGATGAAGTATTATTACAATTGTCACATGCTGTAATTATGTGTGGCGTGTACTATATTTTATGTATTCGATTTACATTGCCATTTTGGTTGAGAGCATTGCTATTGTTGAGTTATTACCCGTTTTTCGAATATGGAATAGTAAGTCGAGGGTATGCATTTGTGATGTTGATAGGATATGTAATTGTATTGTTATTAAATAATGCAAAACAACATGTTGGAAAATTATGTGTCTTATTTTTTCTGCTGTGTCAGACAGAAGTATATGCGGTGATGATGGCAGGCGCACTTTTGTTTTATTTATTTTTAGAACAAAAAATAGATAAGACTTGGAAAGAAGTTTTGCAAGATTCTGATTTTAGAAAAATAGCGGGGAGTAGTTTTGCAGGGTTAGTTGTGTTTTTACTTTCGGTATATCCTCGGACTAGTGAAGACGAATTATCACGAGCTTATTTATCAGAACCATTTAGCGGAGAAATATTTTTTAAAGGATTTCAAGGGATGTTCGCCAATACCTTTTGGATAGGTTCGATAAATGATACCAACGTATTTGGAGTGTCAGCAATAGGATTGATTTTGAGTTTGATAGTATTGATAGGATTGGTTTATTTCTTTTATCAAGATGGTCGAGATTCATTTAAGGAAAAAAATCTGTTGTTTACTTTATTGTTTTTTGTAGTTGGATATTTTATTTTTTTGATAACGATATATACAGGAGGAGTTAGACAATGGGGAACATTTTTTATTTTCTTTACGATGATATTGCAATTATATTTTTCCCAAAAAAGAAAAAAAGAATCTGCTAGCAGATTAGATATGTTGCAAATAGGATTTCTTGTAAGTGTATTGTTATTTCAAATGTACTATAGTTTTTTAGCATTAAAAAAAGAGATTGAATTTCCATTTTCAAATGCAAAAATAGCGGCTGAATTTATTCAGTCAAAAGTCCCTGAGAATGTTCCTATCGTAGCGATTAATAAATTTGAAGTTGCTCCCGTAGTTGGTTATGCCAATCGAGATTTTTATGCTCTTCCTGACGGAGAGCCTTTTACTTATTTTAAATGGGTAGAAAAAGTGTACTTACCTCCTGAGCAAGAATTGAAGATGTTTGCTAACTTTAAAAAAGTAGGCGGCATCATTATCATTTCTCCAAAACTATTAGGGCAGAAACGTTATCCTAATGCTAAGTTGTGGAAAGAGTTTACCAACTACAATATCAAAAATGAGAATTATTATCTTTATACTTTAGAAAAGTAACCGCCAACCCTGACGGTAGCCAGATAAGGATTGAGTACCTCTGTAAAACTCTGTGAAAAATCTCTGTGAAACTCTGTGAAATAGCCCTCTAACTTGACTATTTCACAGAGTTTCACGGAGAACTAAAAGAGTTTCACAGAGACACTCAATCCTTAAGTCAATGACTCTAGTAGTCAGGATTGGCGGTTACATTAAAATCAAAAAAAATGAAATACCAATATTCACAAATCCTTCTTTTCCTATCACTAACTCTTTTTATTTTTTCATGTGAAAAACTCATAGAACTTGATGTTCGGAATAATGCAGGAATGCTTGTTGAGTTAGAATTTATAGAAGGAGAAAATTCTGAAGAGTTCATAATTGCCTCCAAAAGGTTTGCAGATTTTTTTCCAAAATATAATATGGAATTAAAGAAAATAGGAGAGGGGAATAAATATAAAGTACAACTTCCGACTTTTTTAAGTCCTAATTTGGTAGGTATGTTACTAGGTGGGAAAGGTGAAATTACACTTGCACCACAGGTAGGAGATAAGTTAACGGTTACTCCTAATCAAATTGCAGATTTTCAAAGAAGCCATTCAAATGGAGATAAAACAATCATGGTAGAATTAACGGATGACTATGCAGTTAAATGGGAGGCAATGACAAAAAGTAATGTTGATAAAAATATAACAATTATTGTAGATGGAATGTTTGTGTCGAGTCCTGAAGTAAGATCTCCAATAAGTGTTGGAAAGTTTACTTTGCTGAATGAAAATGAAGAATTTTTAAAAGTAATATATAGTTTATTAAAAAATCCTTCTGATAATTTGAAGTCTCCAAAATTTACAACTAAGTTATTTTTAAGAGATGGTGAAGGTGCAACGGAATTATCTGAAGAACTTAGGAAAGAGTACTACGCACTTCAACATGGATTTAATCAAAATAAATATGATGTATTTCAAATAATAGATGAAAATCCATTGTTAGAACCTCATGTAAAAGAAGGACTGAAAGAAGATATCGGAAGAATGATGGATAGGGATTTGGGTGGATATTTGGGACATAGTAAATTTAATCTTTTGCAATTTCAAGATGTGATGAGAAATGCGAGACTGGTGTATGATACGAGTTTGTCGAGACAGAAAGTTAGAGAGGAGCAACGACTTCGGGAGGTGAAAGAGGATGATGGATTGCCGTTTTGATTTTTTTTTACCGCAGAGTTATGAAGAGTTTGAGTGTCATCAAAAAAAGCGTTTTAGCCAAAATTTGATTTTCCAAGAAGCTCTAATTGTATCGTTTTTAAATCTCTATTCTCGACTCTAAATCATTCTAGTAATTTTAAAAAATATAAAACATGAAAAATACTATCTCAACACTTTTCCTATTGACCTTTTTATTGACCAATCCAATATTCGCTCAACAACCTCGCCCAAATGTTACTACTGTCGGAGAAGCGATTGTCTACGCGGCACCTAATGAAATTGTAATGTCATTTACAGTTATAACTCAAGACGAATCTATCGTTAAAGCTAAAGAGAGGAACACAGCGATTTCAAAAAAAGCTATCAAATACCTTCGTAAAAAAAGAGTATCATCTGAACATATTCAGACACAGTATATGAGTGTATATCGGGTTAGAAAGAATATCCAAAAACCATTTAACGTAAGTCAGCGATTTGAGATATGTATTCAAGATATTTCCTCTTACGAGGAAATTGTAGATGGATTGTTAGAAAATGGAATTGAAAATGTACAAGGTCCCATTTTTAGAAATACAGAGATAAAAAAATATAAAGATGAAGCTCGAAAAAAAGCTATCAGAAATGCAAAAGAAAAAGCTGAATTGTTAGCTGGTGAATTAGGTCAGACGATTTCCAAGGCTTATGAGATAACTGAACAAACTGCGAATAATTCTAATAGTAGTCAAGGTGGTTATGGAACTTCCGAGGTAGAGTTAGAAGCGAATATGGATGACAATACTAGTTTTGCACCAGGGCAAATGAAGGTGCGGGCGAAGGTGGAGGTGCGGTTTTATTTGAATTAGAAAATGATTTGTATTACTCATAATATCAAATTAAAAAATGAAAATAAAAAAACTTGTATATGGAATCTTAATGATGGTATTATCAAGTTGTGCTAGATTTAATTCAGATATTAGATATGAACCGAAAACAGAAAGAGAATTTATATTTCCAATGCAAAGTCAAGAATTTACTAAATCAGTAGAAGAATGTATGAGATTGGAAAAGTTTCCTTGCAATTATCCAGAACCTCAAGATTCATTAAGTGAATTTCAAAATACATGGTACTCAAAACATCTGATAAGTTTAAAAGAACCGAAAATTTATAATCAAAAAGGAAACGGTTTAAAGATTATACGATTTACTGAATTAGGAACATGGTCAAATCCATTCTGTTACAAAATTGAAAACCAAAACGATTTAATTTTAGGAACATATAGTAGATCAAAAGGACTTGGTGGATATAAAGCTGGAAGAAGGATTAGGTTTAAAGAAAAAAAATTAAATCAAAATGATTGGAATACTATCAAGACAAAAATTGATAGCATTAAATTTTGGCAAATACCAACTCATGACCCAAATATTATTTTTGATGGTGGAGAATGGATTTTAGAAATATTATGGGAAGATGAATATCACTTTGTAACAAGAAATAGTCCTGCTGATTATGGTGGAAAAGAGTATGCTGAACTATGCGAGTTGATAATAAATATGTTTAATGGAAAATAATAAAACTTGTGACTATGAAACATTTGTACACAAACAAAAAGCATAAAAACCAAGTTTAGAAATGTTTCAATTTTATATACAGTCTTGATTTTTTTGTAACTTTTTTCATCAGGAAAAAAGTTAAGTTAGAAGAACCAAGAGTATATTTAGCCATCTCTCTCTCCCCCAATCTCATTTGTCCCCCAATATACATCCCAAATAAAAATACCATTCAAGGTAGGTCACTTCTTCACTAGTTTGTATTAAATAAGTAGTACAAGTCTATGATAGTGTAGTAAGTAATACATGAAAGAATATAAATATTGAAAATAAATATATTTTTACGATTTTTGATATTCATATTATTATAGATTCCAAGACAAACACATAATCGTATTTAATTTTAAGGCTAATTTTGCATAACTGAACAAAACTCTAACTTATGACATTCAAAGCTTCCCTTTGGATAACACTTTTGTTAATCCCGATTATTACTTTTTCGCAACAAACTCACAGATGCCACTCTGACGAAAGAATGGAAACTGCATTTCAATTAGACCCTGAGTATAAAAAAGCACTACTCAAAGAACAATCTCAACCATCAACTCTTCCATCAAATTCTCAAAAAGCAATGATGAACATTGTAACGATTCCCGTTCATGTCATCTTAGTTCATCCTCCAGGTCAACCTATTGGGACAGGAGATAATTTTTCATTAGCACATGTTGAATCTCAGATTCAAGTTTTAAATGAAGACTTCCGTCGTATGAATGCCGATGCAGGCAACACGCCGTCAGTTTTCCCTGCTGATGATTCTGAGATAGAATTTTGTTTAGCAGCCTTTGACGAAAATGGAAATCCTACAGATGGAATTACTCGATACGGAACTAATGATAATCTCGACGATGATGAATTTTCCATAAAATCTGCCACAGGTTGGGATAGAAATTTATACCTCAACTTTTGGGTCGGATCTGGTTTAGGAGGTATTTTAGGATGGGCGTATTTACCGTCAACTAATAATTTGCCCAATGCAACTTTGGATGGAGTAGTGGTGGCATCTTGTACTTTTGGAGGACCAGGTTTTGGTTCTTGTACACCTTATCATTTAGGTAGAACTGGAACACATGAGGTTGGACATTATTTAGGGCTGCGACATGTATGGGGAAATGGAGGATGTAATAGTGATGATAATATTGCCGATACGCCAATACAAACTGGTTCTAATTTTGGTTGTCCTAATCACCCTGATCCAAGTTGTAATAATGGTGGAGATATGTTTATGAATTATATGGATTATGTGAATGATAATTGTATGAATGCATTTACGACAGGGCAAGCAACTCGAATGAATCAAATACTCAATAACTCTCGATCAAGTCTTCTGACTGCTGCCAATACTAAATGTCAATCATCAGGAGTGCCGTTGACTTTATCTATTTCGAGTCAGACCGATGTGACTTGTAATGGTTTAAATGATGGAACGATTACAGTCAATGCAACTGGAGGTTCAGGTACTTTTACTTACTCGATTGATGGAGGCAACGGACAAAATAGTAATACATTTACGGGAGTGGCAGCAGGCAATCATGTCATCGAAGTTGACGATGGATCGAGTACACTTTCGATAACAGTTACGATTACAGAACCTGATGTTTTATTCCCAATTGTTACTGACCAATTTGATGTAAGTTGCTTCGGTGAGAATGATGCCATCCTTACAGTAAGTGCTGTAGGTGGAACAAATAATACAGGTCCAGGAGGTTATCAGTTTAGTTTGGACAATGGAAATTATACGCCTAATACTTCTTTTTTCAATTTGTCGGCAGGCGTTTATACCTTGAATGTAAAAGATGAAAATGATTGTATAAGCAATACTTCAGTAATTATAAATGAACCAAGTGAGTTGATTTCATTTATTCAAAATGAAGTCGGAATTGATTGTGCGGGGCAAAGTAATGGTTCGGTAGAGATTGCTTCGATAGGAGGAAATCCTAATTATCAATATTCATTAGACCAATCTCAATATACGTTTAACAATGTATTTACAAATTTGTCGAGTGGAACTTATTTCCTTTCTACCTTAGATGATAATGGATGTGATCACCAATTTACTTTTACTTTGGCGGAGCCAAATTCTATGGTTGTAAATATTTCACAACAAACTAATTTAGATTGTTTTGGAGATTCAAATGGAATGATAGAAGTGAATGCGCAAGGTGGAGGATCTGGTTTTCAGTATGCCATTAATAATGGTGGATTTCAAAGTAATCCTATTTTTAATAACCTCACAGGAGGTAATTATGTAGTGACCGTGCAAGATGCGAATGGTTGTATTGAGGTGTTAAATACAACAATATCTGAACCTGCGGAATTGACTATGAATATTGCTAACCAAATTAATGTCAATTGTTTTGGAGAAAATACAGGAAGTATTTCTGTTAATGCAATTGGCGGTTCAGGCAATCTGAATATCTCTATGAATGGTACTACGATGACGGGTAATTCTGTTTCGTTTGAAAATTTATCAGCAGGGAATTATATGATATTAGTAGAAGATGCAAATAATTGTAGTCAGCTTACTTCTGTTGATATTACTCAAAATGATGAGATAACTCTTTTTGCAACCAATACTCAAAATGTAAATTGTAACGGAGATAATAACGGACAAATTACAGTCGAGTCACTTGGAGGTGCTGGAGACTTTACCTATTCCATCAATGGAAATAATCAAAATAATAACAATGTATTTACAAATTTGTCAGGCGGAAATTATACCATCGAATCTACCGATGTAGTAGGTTGTGTAACTGATATAATTGTAACTATCGATGAACCTGCCGAACTTATATCTCAAGTTAATCAACAAACTAATATTGATTGTTTTGGGGCAAATAATGGATCTGTTCAATTATCAGCTTCGGGTGGAAATGGAACGATTCAATTTTCAATTGGAAATGAAACGAACTCCTCTGGAGTGTTTAATAATTTACCTGCGGGAAATTTTAATGCAATTATTTTCGATGAAAATAATTGTACGGAAACTTTAAATTTGACTATCACAGAACCATCTGAAATAATTGCACAAGTTGCTAACTCAACTTCAGTAAATTGTTTTGGAAATAATAATGGTGCATTTGAAATATCAGTTTCAGGTGGAAATTCCAACTACACATTTGATAATGGAATGACCTCTAATGCTACAGGGATTTTTAATAATCTTTCGGCTGGTAATTATCTAGTTACGGTTACCGATGGAAATAATTGTACCACTACAATCGAGTCAAACATTTCCCAACCTAATCAATTAGTTACCAATATTGCCAACCAACAAAATGTAAATTGTTTCGGAGAAAATTCAGGTTCCATATCTCTACAAGCTAATGGCGGTGTAGGTAACATTACATTTACATTAAATGGAAACTCAAATGCCACAGGTGATTTTCAAAATCTTCCAAGTGGAAATTATAGCATAATTGCAACTGATGAAAATAATTGTGAAAGCATTGTTACAATTTCTATTGACGAACCTACCGAGTTGAATTTGTCTATTACAAATATTACTCAAGCAAGTTGCGCAGGACAAGAAGGTGCGATTCAAGTCAACGCAACAGGCGGAACTGGAAGCTATCAATATTCAATTCCTAACAACTCTAATAGTTCTGGAAATTTTTCAGGACTGACAGGTGGAACTTATAATGTACAAGTTACCGATGGCAACGGATGTACGACTTCAGTCGAAGTTGACATCAACGAACCGAACGCAATTAATGCTTCAGTTGCTCAAATCCAAAATATCAATTGCTTTGGAAATAATAATGGAAGTGTCCAAATTACAGCAAATGGCGGCGCAGGAACTTTGACTTATATGTTGGGAAATGAGACAAATACAACTGGACAATTTTCAAATTTAACAGCAGGCAATTACGGAGTAATTGTAACAGATGATAATAATTGTACTTCGACAATCGCTTTAGAAATTACTCAACCTGATGAATTAATTACCAATATTTTAACTCAACAAAATGTAAATTGTTTTGGAGAAAATTCAGGTTCCGTATCGCTACAAGCTAATGGTGGCGTAGGTAACATTACATTTACATTAAATGGAAATTCAAATACTACAGGTGATTTTCAAAATCTTACAGTTGGAAATTATAACATAATTGCAACTGATGAAAATAATTGTGAAAGCATTGTTACAATTTCTATTGATGAACCTACGGAATTAAATTTATCAGTTACAACTGTTACGCAAGCAAGTTGCGCAGGTGATGAAGGTGCGATACAAGTTGATGCCACAGGTGGAGTAGGAGGTTACCAATATTCGATTCCAAACAACTCGAATAACTCTGGAAACTTCGCAGGATTGTCAGGTGGAATTTATAATGTACAAGTCACAGATGCCAACGGTTGTACAGCAACAGTTCAAGTTGACATCAACGAACCTAACGCACTTAATGCTTCCGTTGACCAAATCCAAAATGTAAATTGTTTCGGAGATAATAATGGAAGTTTCCAAATTATAGGAAATGGCGGCGCAGGAACTTTGACTTATATGTTGGGAAATGAGACGAACACAACTGGACAATTTTCAAATTTGACAGCAGGGAATTATGATGTAGTTATTGCAGATGATAATAATTGTACGTCAACTATTAATGTATCAATTACTCAACCTGACGAACTTATTATTTCAACGACATCAGTAGCAATGCCAAGTTGTTGGGAAGGAACAGATGGTGCGGTGAATCTTGCTGCAACAGGTGGAACTGGAAATTTAACTTACAGTCTAGCAAGTCAAAATAACTCTTCAGGTATTTTCGAAAATTTAGAAAATGGAACTTACCTATTTAATGTAGCAGATGAAAATGGTTGTGTGGATCAGATTGAAATTCAAATCACAGCACCGACATCAATTACAACTATGATAAATGATATGCAACATATTTCATGCGCAGGTGCGAATGATGGAATTGCAGATTTGTCAGCAATCGGAGGTACGGGAAGTTATACTTACACTCTAGGAAATGAATCAAATACAACTGGATATTTTGATGGAATTGCAGCAGGAAACTACGTTGTTTTGATTACAGATGAAAATGATTGTGTATCAGAATTAACTTTAGATTATAATGAACCGCAATCAATTACTTTTGTAACAATAAACTTACAAGATATAGATTGTAGTGGCGATGCAACTGGATTTGTTCAGTTAGATGCCAACGGCGGAACAGGAACATTGACTTATACTTTAGGAACGGAAACGAATACCACAGGTGAATTTGAAAATTTGCCAAGCGGAAATTATGCGCTTCAAATTACCGACGAAAATAATTGTATCATAACTGACAACATTCAAATCATAGATGCGACACCTATCCAACCGATTGTCGAAAACATTAGCGATGCCAATTGTTTTGGAGAAAATTCAGGATTGATTGATTTTACAGCGATGGGCGGTGCAGGCGGATTTGAATATACAATTGGAAATGAAACCAACACCACAGGACTATTTGAAAATCTTCCTGCTGGATTTTATGAAATCATTTTTACTGATGCTAATGATTGTACGACTAGTATGAATATTACGATTAATCAACCTTCGCCAGTTATTTCTACTGCGAATGAGATTACGGGAATACATTGTTATGGAGATTCCAATGGATCGATTCAATTAACTGGAATGGGCGGAATTGGTAACTATATTTATTCCCTAAATAATGATTCTAACACGACAGGTTTATTTGAAAATCTAAGCGCAGGCGATTACGATTTCGTCATTCAAGATGGAAATGGTTGTGAGTCGGTTACAACATTTACACTTACTCAACCTGATGAAATTTTAATTTCAATTATAGATGAAACTCCTGCTGATTGTGCGGGAAGTGCAACAGGTACGGTAACTGTACAAGGTATGAATGGCGTAGGAACATTTGAATATCAATTAAATAACGAAACGAACACGACAGGGATTTTCGAAAATCTTGCAGCAGGGATTTACGATTTGGTAGTGACAGATGCGAATGGATGTATAGCTGAAAGGAGTGTTCCAGTTTCTGAAAATAGCGATATAGCAGTAGAGAGTAATTGGTCGATGAATGTCGATTGCTTTGGAAATGATAATGGAGAAATTCATGTGGTGGCTGCGAGTATAGCAGGTGCAGTTACTTTTGAATTGGATGGAATAGGTACAATTAGCAGTACGGGAGATTTCGAAAATCTACCTCCAGGAATTTATAATGTTATCATTACTGATGTCAATAATTGTTCGCTCATTCTTCCTTTCGAAATTACAGAACCAATGGAAGTGAATTTAGAAGTTACTGCAATTTCTAATATTGATTGCTTTGGAGATGATACTGGAGTTGTCAATTTAAATGCGACAGGCGGTGCTGAAAATTTCACCTATACTATAGATGGAAATTCCAATATGATAGGAATTTTTGAAAATCTTTCAGCAGGAACTTTTACTGCGAATGTAGTAGATGGAAATGGTTGTACGCAAATGCAAACTATCGAAATCGTTCAACCTGACGAACTTACTATTTCACTTAATGCTTCAACTCCTGACCTCGGTAACGATGATGGAAGTGCGACTTTCGATGGAGTAGGAGGTGTGAGTCCGTACACTTATTCCATAAATGGAATAGATTATCAGAGTGTAAATATCTTTGAAAATTTGTCAGGAGGTGGTTACGATATTTTCATTCAAGATGCGAATGGTTGTATTACACAATCGACATTTACGATAGAAATGCAGACGAGTACATTTACACCTAACAATACAATTACAAGTTTGGATATTTTTCCAAATCCATTTTCTGAAAATTTATTTTTAGAAATAAACATTACAATAGCGCAGCAATTCCAAATCAATATGTGGACAGTTACAGGACAAGTAGTCTATCAGAATAATGTTGATTTGGGACAAGGGAAACATACGATTCCTTTAGATTATGATACTGGAATGGCAGCGGGAGTTTATGTATTGCAAGTGAGTAATCAGGATGGCGAGGTTGGATATTTTAAATTAATTAAACAGTAATGCGACAAGTCGCAATTAATAATTGAAAATTGAGAATTATCGAGTTAACTTAGAACAAAAATTATTGATAATAGGAAAAATAATAAGCTATTGCTACTCGTTTTAAAACTCTATTGTCGTAAATCAAGTTAACTCGACAATTTTTAATTTTCAATTATTAAATGCCTATTTTTACACATTAAAAAATTTAAATAAAATAAAAATGAAAAAAGCATTATACGTTTTAACTGTCATATCGATAATGATGTTTATGGCAAATGACACACAAGCTCAAAGAAAAAAGAATAAAAATAAAGCTGCAACAGAAACAACGAACTTAAAAACATTTCAAGATTCCGTTTCTTACGCTTATGGATTTTTGATAGGTAAGCAAATGAAAGAAATGGGAGAGGTAAATCACGAAGTTGTAAAAATTGGATTAGATGATCAATTTTCCAATAAACCAATTCTTACTGAATCAGAGGCGCAAGACTTAATGACACAATCAAGATTGCGAAAAGAAGAAATGGAAAGAAAAAAACAAGAAGAAGTCGGCGCTGCCAATATTGCTAAAAACAAAGAATTCTTAGCTGCAAATATTAAGAAAAAAGGAGTCAAAGCAACTACTAGTGGATTACAATATAAAGTATTGAAACCTGCAAGTGGCGCTAGACCAGTTGCTAAAAACAAAGTAAAAGTTCACTACGAAGGACGTCTATTAGATGGAACTGTTTTCGATAGTTCTTATAAAAGAGGTAAAGCTGCAACCTTCGGATTGAATCAAGTGATCAAAGGTTGGACGGAAGGACTTCAACTTATGGAGACAGGTGCTAAATACCAATTTTATATTCCTGCTGCACTTGCTTATGGAGTTCGTGGTCAAAGAGGAATTCCATCTAATTCACTTTTGATTTTTGATGTGGAGTTGTTGGAGATTGTGAAGTAAGCACGTTTAGAATTTATAAAAAAAGATACACACTTTTGATTCGTAATGGTCGGGAGTGTGTATTTTTTATTTAAGTAGTTAGACAAAAGATATTTCATATAAAACACGTTTTCTATTGTCTAACTACTTAAGTTCGTAGAAATATTTAAAATTAAAAAAAGAATGAATCATCCAAATTATAAAAGAGAAACGAGATACGGTTTACCAGAAGCTGACCAAATTCTATACAATAGAAATTACGTAGTTGGTTATTCCTATTATTTCAGGCAAGCCAAATGGGCATTAGAAATAGTTGATTCCGAAGAATCTGAAGTAGAACGAAAAGATCACTTTCGTTCAGATTATAGAATTCCAGAAAGATTTAGAGCGGATAAAGAAGTCTATGAAGGTTCAGGTTATCATCGTGGTCATCTAGTGGCAAGTGCTAATAAGTTGGAAAGTGAAATCCATAATAGTGAGACTTTTTTACTTTCTAATATGTCTCCTCAAAAACCTAAATTCAATAGCGGTATCTGGAAAAAATTAGAAGATGCTGTAAGAAAATTAGACCAACAAGAAAGCGTATTTGAAACCTATGTAATATCTGGACCTATATTTTATTTTGATAAAGATGTGATTATGATGGGCGATGAAAATGAAAAAATCAAAGTGACTTTACCGATTCCACATGCTTTCTTTAAATCAATTCTGGTAGAAAAAAATACAGGTACGATTAATATGTGGTCTTTTATTATTCCAAATAAAAAGTCGAGTAAAGAACTAGATGAGTTTTTAGTAGAAACATCTAAAGTAGAAAAAGTATCAGGCTTGTTATTATGGGAGACGCTTCTTGGTACCAAAATGATTAATAAGAAAAATAAAATATCGAAGATGTGGAAGTATTGAATAGAACACGGATGCCGCGGATTGAGCGGATTTTAGCGGATTTTGACGATTAAACTTGTATGGATTTTACGAGCGACTTTGTATGGACTTTACGATTGAACTTATTTATCAATTTTAAATAAAAAAAACAAAGTCGCTAGTCAAAAAAAAATCAAACAAGTTAGCTCGAAAAAAATCCATACAAAGTCGCTCGTCAAAATCCGCTAAAATCCGCTCAATCCGCGGCATCCGTGTTCTATCAAAAATCCATTCGACATTTCCTTCCAAAAACATTACATTTGCAAAATGTTAAAAGCATCTGCCAAATTTGTATTAAGATTACAAGGATGGTCAGTTAAATCTGAGTATCCAAAAGAAGCATATCGTTGCGTAATGATAGCAGCTCCGCATACCTCCAATTGGGACGGTTACTTTGTACGAGTAGCATTATGGGTATTAGGTATTCCAGTAAAAATAGCGATTAAAGATTATTGGACAAAAGGACCAATTGGTTTCATTACCAAAGGAATAGGATTCTTAGGAATAGATCGAAGTAAAAAAGACCCCAACAAACCTCGAAGAAGCCAAACCGAACAAATGGCTGATTTTTTTAAAAAATATGAAGAGATTGCTTTAGTAATCGCACCTGAAGGAAGTCGAACCTTGAAAAAGCAATGGAAATTAGGCTTTTATTATGTTGCTAAAATGGCGAATGTTCCCATCACTTTTGGATATTTAGATTACGAAAAAAAGGAAGCAGGTGTAGGAGGAATGATTATGCCTACTGATAATTTAGAAGCTGACATGAAAAAGATAATGGAATTCTACAAAAATATATCTCCTCAAAATCCAGCAAATTATAGCCTAGATGAACGTTATGTCTAATTGATGACGCTTACCCAAGTATAAATTTATTTTTCAATTCTTACCACAAGTTTAATTCTAATTAAAACTCTAATAGTCACTTCTTTGAAGTGAACTAAGAATTTATATTGACGTAACATCAAAATATTTACACTTTAAAATAAATCAAGACATCCTAAACCATAAAGGCTTGTCTTTTGTTTAGACCCTTTAAATTACATTTTTAAAAAAAAATAATACCTATCTAATGAAAAGAAATTGTACCCTGATTTTTATCTTTTTAATGATGACCATTCCCTTTGCTCTCTTTGCTCAACAACCTAAAATGAAAGGCATCGTAAAAGGTAAAGTGGTAGATGTAGATTCGAATGCTCCCTTAGAATATGCTACGATTTCTATTCTTTCCCAAAAAGATAGTTCTATTGTCACAGGTGATATTACCGATGCAACTGGACAATTTACTATAAGTACTCGACCTGGGAATCATTTTGTCAAAATAGATTTTATTGGATACCAACCTGTATTTGTTAATGATGTTGTCATTAATAGAGAAAATAAAATGGTGGATTTAGGAACATTAAAATTAGGTGCGAACGCTGAGCAACTCCAAGAGATTGAAGTTCGAGCTGAAAAAAGTTCTGTCCAAATGTCATTAGATAAGCGAGTATTTAATGTAGGAAAAGACTTAGCGAACACAGGAGGAAGTGCCGAAGATATTTTAGATAATGTACCAAGTGTTGCAGTTGATGTCGAAGGTAATGTAAGTCTTAGAGGTAGCGAAGGTGTTCAAATTTTGGTAGATGGAAAACCATCTGGTATGATTGGAATTGGCGGTTCAGGTGGACTAAAAAATATTCCAGCTAACCTTATCGACAAAGTAGAAGTGATTACTAATCCATCTGCAAAATTTGAGGCAGAAGGTGCTGCTGGTATTATCAATATCGTTTTACGAAAAGAAAAGAAAAAAGGATTGAATGGTTCATTTGATTTTACGGCGGGTTATCCTCAGATATTAGGTACAGCAATCAACTTAAATTATCGAAGAAAAAATTTCAATTTCTTTACCAATCTTGGAATCAACAATCGAACTAATATCGGAGGTGGATCTTCTTATCAAGAATTTTATGATTCTCTTACTACTGAAATTTTAAAAACAGATAGAGAACATAATCGAGGTGGAATTACAGGAAGTTTTAGATTTGGTGCAGATTACTACGTCAATAAAAACAATATACTTACAACTTCTTTTAATTATAGATTGGGTGATGAAAATAATTTGTCAACTATATATTATCAAGATTTTTTAAATAGTTTAGATAACCCTTTGGGAAATAGTACGAGAACAGATGAGGAAGAAGAGAAAGAAAGTAAACTCGAATATGTATTATCATACAAACGCTTATTAGGAAAAAAAGGACATGAGCTTACTGCTGATGTTCGCTATCAAGATAATTCAGAAATTGAAAATTCTATCTTTACAGAGAAATTTTTTACTTCTGAAAATATACCGTCAGGTATAGATGATACTCAACAACGCTCTAATAATGAGGAAGGAGAAAGTCGTTTGATTACCAAGTTAGATTACGTTCGTCCATTCGGTAAGGATGGAAAATTTGAGGCAGGTTATCAAGGTTCTTATAGAAATATTAGAAATGATTTTCTCGTAGAGCAGCTTAATGACCAAGTGTGGGAAGTATTTGATGGGTTGAGTAATAATTTCAATTATGAAGAAAATATCCATGCAGTATATGCGATGTATGGAAATAAAATCAATAAATTTTCTTACCAATTTGGTGGTCGATTAGAGCATTCTGATGTTGTAACTGAATTGTTACAAACCAATGAAGTTAATCCAAGAGATTATACTAACTTCTTTCCGACTATACATTTGACTTATGATTTGCCGAGCGACAATGCGGTACAAGTGAGTTACAGTCGTCGATTACGTCGTCCTCGATTTTGGGATTTAAATCCTTTCTTTACGTTGAGTGATGCTCGAAGTCGTTTTTCTGGAAATCCTGATTTAGATCCTGAGTTTACAGACTCTTACGAAATTGGTCATATCAAATATTGGGAAAAAGGTTCGTTAGGTTCTTCGATTTTTTACCGACATACAACAGGAGTGATTCAACGAATCATTTCAGATGTAATTGAGGTGGATTCGATTATCGTTACTTTTAGACAACCTGAAAATTTAGCAACTAGAGATGATATTGGGTTTGAATTTAATTTTTCATATAACCCTGTGAAGTGGTTGAGAATAAATGGTGATATGAATTTGTTTCGATCTATAACTGACGGAACTAATTTTGGTGACGATTTTAGCGCAGACACTTATACGATGAGTGGACGATTGACGACTAGAACAACTATCAAAAAGAAAACCGATGTACAGATACGATTTAATTATCGAGCTCCGAGAGAGACGACGCAAGGTAGAACGAAAGCTATGGCTATGATGGACTTTGGAGCGAATAGAGATATTCTTAAAAATAAAGGTACGTTGACGTTGAGTATTAGAGATGTTTTTAACTCTCGAAGAAGACGTGGAATTATTGATACAGAAAATTTATTTCGAGAAGAGGAATTCCAATGGAGAGGTCGTACTGCTACGTTGACTTTGAATTATAGATTGAATCAGAAGAAGCGTCGTGGTGGACAACGAGGTGGTGGTTCTGGTGGTGGCGGTGGTGATGAATTTTAGGTTTGTTTGAATATCGAGTTTTAGACGAGTTGACTTCTTTTACGATTTGACCGAACAAGGGAACATTCGAGCATTCGAACAATCGAATGTTGAAGTATGACGAATCACCTTGTTTTACTTACTACGTAAGTGTATTGTTATTTTTTATAAATAAGAAACCCAAATCTTCGGAAGAAGATTTGGGTTTCTCATTTTTTTTCTAAAAAGTCAATCAAAGTATATTCGACATACTTCAAACTTCTCAAATCCGTCTTCCCTATTTCCCTTCTTCAGTCAAATCGTAAAAGAAGTGAACTCGTCAAAACTTCAAAAAATCGAATGTTGAAGT
>JALZVK010000089.1 GCA_023301005.1 Saprospiraceae bacterium
TAGTCAAATTCTGAGATTTTCTCAGAATTTATAGATATAGCTCATGATTGAATAGATTTACGAGCTTCTCCGTTTGAAGGAGCGAGTCATGACTGAACTATAGATTCGAATAGATTTTGATTTTCAAAATCAAAACCTCAGATTGATTTTTGGAATATGTTTAATTCTTCTGTATCTAAATTTTTGAGAGTTTCAAGTTTGTCCTCAGATCAGTATAAAAAATCTGTGATTTTTACAGCGAGATTTGCTTGTTTTGGTGAGTGGATAATAGAAACTACTTCATATGCAAGACGCTTTTGTCATGCTCTGAGTTCAGGGGCTTGCATATGTTCAGAGATAATTTTTTCAATATATTCTATCTCTATGAGACTGAGCATTTTGAGATACTTTTCGAGATCTTCATCTGCTGTATTCATGAAGTATTGATAGAGCTCATAGGCTGAAGTTTTATTTATATCAAGCCAGAGAGCATTTCATTCGGACTTTCAAAACTTTCTTCCAGTTGCATCTGTTATGAGTGGCCATGTAAAAATATCAGCTTTTTTATCATATTTTTTTCTGATAAGTTCTGTTCATGTTACAAGATTTCCCCATTGATCTTGTCATCCTATTTGCATATGTACTCCTTGTTCTTCATAGAGTTTACAGAAGTCATATCCTTGCAATAATGCGTATGAAAACTCGGTATATGAGATAGATTTTTTAGGATCCTCGACACGTTTTTTTACCGTGTCTTTTGATATCATGGTGTTTACAGTGATGTATTTTCCAACTTCACGAAGAAAGTCGAGATATCACATATCCGTATAGAAATCTTTATTATTTACAAACTCTATATTGTATTTTTCTCAGCTATTAAGCTCTAATATTTTTGCAATATTTTGCATTTGAGAACTAATAGCATCTTGATTGCTCTGTAATATTTCTTCACTTAAAAAAGATCTCTCAGCATCTTTTCAACCTGGATCTCAGATCATTCATGTCGCTCCTCCTGTAAGTGCTATATGTGTATTTCATCTTCTCATAAGGTGAACAGCAACCATAAAACCTATGAAGTTTCATAGATGCAAAGAATCTGCTGTTGGGTCAAAACCACAGTAAAATTTTTGTCATCCAGCATCATATTTTTCAAGTATTTTTTCATCTGTTCCTTGAAAATAAAGTCATCTATCTTTGAGTTCTTCTAAAAGGGGTTTCATTTATTTATTACAGTTAGGGTTTGTATCATTATCTCCGTTAAGAGTTTGAATCTTACAATTAATAGTTGTTTGGAGTTTTTCGATAAGTGTCGTTGCTATTCCAATTTCTTTTTGATCAAGTATTTGAGCTATGTCGGTATCAAATAGATTTTTTAATCCTTTATTATAACTTACAAGCTCTATCTGATCTTTGAGAATATTTTTATAGGTTATATTAAATTCGGTATCAAACTTTTGATCAAGTCTGTTTTGCAAGAGTGAGTGGGATGGGAGCTTCTGTGTAAAAGTATCATAATATGCTTCTGCTCAGGCATCAGTCGTAAGGTAGGCAAGAAAATTACTTGCTCAACTTAAAGAATCAGTTTCATTATTAATAACAAAATAATCATAATTTAGTAATAGTTTATTATCAAGTGATGTAGATTTTGGAAATGGTTCAGCTGATAAAAAGTTTTTAGAAAAACCACTATTTTTGATTTTTTCAATGAGACTTGGGTATCCAACAAGCATTTTTATTTCTCATTCTGAGAAAAGGGAGATATTATTTTTTCAAGTTGAAGCGAGTTCTTCAGATACCTCGTCATAATCATTATTTCCATCATCATTTGCATATGCTTTATAAGTAGAGAGAGCTCTCCTAATTGTAGCTGAATCTAGATCAAGTATTCAACGTGAACCATTATTGACGAGAAATTGTGTAAATATATCTTGAGAATCAATGACACTCGTTCCTGCTCATATACCTATTGGTGTAATATCATCGTTTATTTCTTTTAAATCTTTTATAGCTTCGGCAACTCATGCCCAACTTTTTAGATCTTGTCATACAAAACTTCTTCTGTCATAATACAGACCAAGTACTTCGAATCCTACAGGAACTCAGAGAAGATAGTCTATTCTTTCGCCATCATTATCTATTGAATCTATAAGTTCTTCAGGAAAAGGACTTAGATAACTTTTTCTAAATGTCTCTGGACCTATATAACTTGGATCAATTCATGCTATTCTATCAGCAAGTAGAAGAGGTTCAGAGTTATTGAGCATAAATATATCTGGCCCATCATCTGTTATAAGCTCGAGCATAAGAGTTTCTTTGTAGTCGGCATACGATTCAAAGTCACGGTGAGAATAATTAAGTATAGTTCATGTATCGGCTTGATAGTTTTCTACAACGCTCGCAAAGCTGCTTGGATTGTGTCAAAGAGTCCAGATTTCAAGACCATCTCTCTTTACTACTTCTTGAGATTCTGATCTCATGAGTAAAAAAACTATAAATATAAGAAGTCATACAACTCCTAAAATTCATAGAAACACTAGTTTATTTTTGTTCATTTTCCTTTTTTTTAAAATATTTCTCTTTCTAAGCGAATTTCTTTTTCTTTATATTCTTCTACATAGGTGTCATTTTTAGAAGATGGATCTAGAAAAAAGCAGATAGCAATTCATGAAATTGAGAGAATGAGGAGAAAGATGAAAAGAGCATTTGTCACTATGGGTATATGCGTGGACATATTTTTGAACTTGTAAGCATGAATTTTGGCTATTATAAAAAAAGACCATACTCATGCGAGTAAAAGTATGTATAATCATAAATAAGCGAGAGTCATATATTTTCTTTATGGATGTGTTTTTTAAAGTATATTTTTTTCTTTTTTTTTTGCAAATTTTTGAACTGTTTGGTATAATTTAATTAAGCTTAGTAATTTTTATACAAAATCACACACTTAAAATATGGCAGAAATAAAACAAAATGGAGTAACATATAAGATTTCAGACGAGACCTATTCAAGATATAAAGAGCTCATTGATCTTATCATAGCAACAGAATCTATGGATAATGAGGAAAGACAATATTGGTTTGATATTATGCCTTCAATGACTGACAGTCAAATAGATAGACTCTATAATATTCTAGAAACTGAAAAGAAAGAGCTCCAAAAGTTAGAAGTTCGCTACCAAGAAGAAATTAAAAATCTCAATGAGAAGCATCTCATAGAATGGCAAGAGTTTCAAATGAAAAAAGCTAAACAAAAAGTAAACAAAGCAAAAGCTCAAGAAAGCTGAGAAGATAAAGATCCAGATGAAATCCTCGAAATGCTTAATGATTTATAAGAATTACTATAAAAAAAATCCCCCTACTGATGTAGAGGGATTTTTTCCTTCTCTTATCTAAAAGAAGGATTGAGGATGAGTTATGAAAATTTTTTCAAGAGCTTTGATAGCTCTTTTTTATAATCATTCGCTGTGCTTTCAAGGTCAACTCACTTTGGATATCACATCTCATGAACCAGGTGATTCCTGATTTTATGAAACTCCCATATTTTGTTTAAGTTTTGAATCTCTTTTGGAGTCTTTTTTAAAATATCTCAGAAGCTTCCCGTA
>JALZVK010000090.1 GCA_023301005.1 Saprospiraceae bacterium
TCAAATCCTTCAAAAACCGAATCAAATCCCTTATCTCTTTTTTCGACAAAACACTCTTCACAGGAATCATACTTGAAGGCACACTTACACTCTCCTTAATATCACTTTGCTGGATTTTTTGAATATCTTCCTTACCTAATTTTATTTTTACAAATTCATCATTCCTTTCCATCACAATACCTGACACATTGGAATCATCATTCAAAGTCAAACTAACAATCTCATAACCCAATGCATAATCCTTACTCGGATGAATCAATGCATTCAATAATTCTTCATCAGAAAGTCGAGTAGCAACTCCATTTAATCCAGGACCAGCATTCCCTCCATATTCCCAAATTGCATGACAACGAGTACATTGCGCTGCATCATGCTCATAAAAAACATAGTGTCCTTTTTTTTCATTTCCACCTTGAAGTGTCATTCTAAAAAGAGCCAAATCATCATCTTTGGAAATCTCAGTTTCATAAATTTTAAGGTCTGCAACTAAGATAGAATCATTTTGCTTTTCAATGGCTTCTACTAAATCCAATTGAATTCCCAAATCCATTTTCCCACTTATATATTGATTAAATAAATTACTCATTAATTGAACAGCAGCCTCACTTTTAAATGAACCTAAAGAAGTAATCGCACTTTGTTGTTCTTGCTCTGAACCACTTTTAATAATGTCATCAAAGAACTGTAAAGCTTTGCTTTCCGCTATTTTTGATTCGGGTAAAAGTTCCAACGCTTTAGAACGAACCATATTATTTTTATCTGCCAAAGCCAACTCTAAAGCATTTTCTAATTGCTCCGAATCTAAACCATATATTGCAGATAAAGCTGCGGTTCTAACTTCCTCTGATTTATTTTTTTTCAATAAAGACAATAACAACGTTTCTGAATCTTTTATTTTTAATTGACTAACTGCCTTAGCAGCAGCAACTTGAACTGAAACATTATCTTCTTGTAACAATGTATTTACAAATGGAGAAAAAGCAGTCATAGCTGGTTCCCAATCTCTTTTCACCTCTCCTCTATATCGTCCATCTACTCTATCAAAAACAGAAAGATTTCCCCACGTACTCAAAGCTGCAATTGCTTCTGCTCTCATTACTACAGGTGCAGTATTTCGATTTGCATACTCCACTAGTAAGTCTACATTTTCTTTTTTACCTACTCGAAGATTAGCATTGATAGCTCTTCTTAAAAGTGGTTCAGTTTTAAATCTAGTTTCTTTTAATACATTCGCTAAAGCAGGTAAAGCAGCTTCAATTGAAAAATCATCATTGATTCCACGCGCTGCTTCCGCAACTATATATTCGTCTTTATCATTTAAAAAATTAGAAATTCCAACATGTTCCATCCTACGCAATGCAACAACTGCCGCAACTCTAACTTCTTTTGATTCATCATTATTTAGAGCCATCAAAGGTTCCGCTTTTCCGATTCTTCCTAGCGCAATCATTCCAGCATTCTTTAACCACATATCCTTACCATCATTAGCTCTTAGCAATTCGATGATAGGTGCAATTCCATTTTTATCAGCAGTACGACCGAGTGCTTCCATTGCAAAAAATTGAACACGAGGAGACTCGTGTTGTAGTAATTTTATTAAATCTGCACTTGCCTCTTTGTATCTCACATCACCAATTAACCGAGTGGCTTGAGCGCAAATTTCAACATCAACATCAATTAAAAAAGGAGTTAAAGTCTTCTTATATTTTTCAACATAACGAGCCATTTGAGCCATTCCCCAAAGTCCGTGAATTCGTCCCAATTGATCTTTGGAATGAAATGCAGCATGTTGTAAAGTTTTAAATCCATCGCTTCCTTTTTTGACTAAAGCAAATTGAGCTTTGGTTCTCACTCTCATATCTTGATGCTCCAAATGTCTTTCCAATACTTTTAATTCTAAAGTCGAAAAATCAGATTGCAATAATAATTTGACTTGTCTTCTGATGCCTTGGTATCTTTTATCTCCGCTATCTAACTTCCAAATTCGTCCTTCATCTTTTATTCCCCAACCATTAATCCAATCTCCAAAATACAAAGCACCATCTGCACCAAAATCTAAACCAGTTGGCAACAATCCTTTTACAACTTCTTCAGTTGTATTTAAAGCGAAACCTGCTCCGTCCGATTTTAAAGTAAAAGCATGTATTGGCGATCGTGTAGGCGTTCCTCGAAATTCAGCTACAAAAAAGTGATCTTTATATTTAGGACTTAATGCAGTTCCAGGATTATAAACCATTCCTGTTGGACCATTTACATAATTCTGAATTGGTGGCAAAAAATAAGAAGCTTGCCCTTCCCAACGAGGAACTGCCATCTTTTCGTCCATCCAAACTTTATAAGAATTATTATCAGGGTCTGTATATTTTCCAAACTGCCAATTGATTCTCCAACCTGTATCCGAACCATTTATCAAATAAACCAAACGCTCTCTTTCGCCACTATGATCTCCATCGTTATCTACTGAAATCAAGTTTCCATATTTATCAAAAACAAACTCGTGAGTATTACGAACACCCATACAAAAAACTTCAAAATTACTTCCATCAGGTTCTGACCGTACGACAACTCCTCGGTTTGGGTATTTCCAATTCTTACCACTTTTATCTACGACATTCATTCCTATATCTCCGATGCCCCACCAAATTCTACCATCAGGTCCCATCGTCACACCTGACATTCCATGACCACTAAATCCAATATGAACGGCGTAACCATGACTGATAGAAGTTGTTTTATCAGCGATGCTATCTTTGTTCATATCTTTCGTTCTCCATACATCTGGACCAACTGCAATATAAACTTCGCCATCATGAAATTCTATTCCATTAGCAACATCTGTAATCTCTTCCGAAAAGTCTTCTAAATACAATTGCGCTCTATCCGCCACTCCATCATTCGACTCATCAGATACAAACCATATTTGTTCTTTTTCAACTGTCAAATCTTTCCAATCTCTTACACCATCTTCATTTAAATCTTTTAAGAATTTAGTGGACTCTTCACTATCTGCTTCAAATGTTTTTTTAAGGAAAGCTCTTCTATCTTCTACAGATTGAAATGATATGGAGGCAGTCATCCAATTTCTATGACCTCGTACATCAAATTCGGAATTACCTTGTCGAGATCCTCGTGTATAATATATTCTACCATCAGGTGCTACACTTATCGCAATTGGATCTTGCACCAAAGTATCAGATGCCCATAAGGAAACCTCTAAATCATCAGCTACTTCTATGGCAACTTCACCTCTTATTTTTTGAGCTAAAGAGGCTGCTTTGCCTGCATCAAATTCAATGACTTTTTTAGGATAATTTTTTCCTGCTACTTCATTTGTAAGGTCATTGTTACAAGCAAAAAATATAATCGTGAATAAAATAGAAAAGACAGTAAAGGATAGGATTGGTTTTCTCATAATTATTTTTATTGTTTTTGTTTTGTCTTAATAAATCAGAAGGGTAAGATTGTTAAGTTATCATAGCACCGTCTTTTAAGATGGTGAGTAAGTAAATAAAATTTGGCTTTAGCCATACATGAGATTAGATGTATGGCTAAAGCCAAATTTATTTTATTTTTTCCCCACGTTAAAACGTGGGGCTATGATTTCGATAAAACTTAACATTCTCTCTATTGTAATGTGTAAACTGAATAATTACTTCTAATTTGAAAATTAAAGATAAAATGTTTTTGGAAGTTTTAGAGTTTATAGATAAGATTTTTCAAATGACTAAAACATTCTATAGAGAATAGAAATCCCAAATTATGAGCAAGTCATAATTTGGGATTTATTTATTTTAAAAAATAAAATACAATTATTTCACTACTGAAAATTTCAACATCGTCACTTCACTACCCGTTGTAATTCTATAAAAATACAACTGAGCATTTAAGTCATTGGTATTCACTTCTAATTTTTGTTGACCTTTATTCATAGCTTCCGAAGCTAATGTTTCCACTACTCTTCCTGACTCATCCAAAACTTCAACTGTTACGTGTGTATCTTGTTGCAAAAAGAAACTTAGTGTTTGATTCCTAACCGCAGGATTAGGATAAACTGATGCGAAGTGGTCGCCTTCACCTTTATCAAAGTCAGGTAAGTCAATAGAAAAATCAACTTCTGTATCTAATAATAAAAACAACATTTTCAACTCAACAGGAAATTCTTTCACTTCACTCAAGATAATACTTACTGGAGGAACTGGATATTCTTTAGAAACAATTATAGCTCCTTTTTTGATAGTTTCTCTAGTTGTCCATAATAATTCCGCTTCTAAAGCATTGATTTCATTTAGATATTTTTCAGTCATCTTCATGGCATCAGATTTATCATTAGAGAAAAAGTTTTCCCAATCTGTTGCCCAAAGGATAGAAATATTATCAGCATTTTCTTCCATCAAATCTTTTGTATATTCTACATTTCGATTCAATTCAGGATTTTCAAAATCCATAAAATCAAATTCCTCATCAAGTGTTTGTTGTAAAAATTTATCAAAAGAAACTTGACGTTCAGCTCTTAATTGTTCTATTGCTAATTTATCTTCAGCAGAAATTTTAGCTTCTAATTTATTTCTAAGTGTTTTGAATTTTGGAAGAGAAAATTCCTCTAACATTGGAATTAGTTCTTCTACAACTGGAATAACTTTTTTGTATTCTACCAAAAGTTCATCCTCTTTTGCTTTCTTTTTTTCTTTTTCTATTTGTTGGTATAATGCAAATTGACGTTCGTCAAGTACTTCTTTATAAATTTCTATTCTTCTTTCATCATAACTGATATTACTATCAGGTGTAGGATTCTCCCAACCTATATTTTTAAGTACTTCCAATTTTTCATAAAGAGCAATATTTTGTTCAGCAGTCATATCAATTCCTGGATAATCATTATCCATTTTTTTTATTTGACTATCCAATTTTCTACTTTTTCTTTCCGCTTGTTTTTCAATAACATAACCTTCATAAGTTTCTAACTGCTCTGCTGTTAATACTTTTATTCGAGCATCATTTTTTTCATTTTCAAGCTCTTTTATTTTTTTATACAAATCAGCTTGGTCTAAATCATTTAGTTCATTGGTTCTAATTGATTTTAGAATTTCTTTGTTTTTTTCTTCAAAATCTTTATCAATCGTTTTCATTTCTTCTTTCTGAGCATCAGTAAGATTTAAATCAGATACATATCTAGGGTTTATGTTTTGCCCTTGGCTTGTAACTGTTAGAAATGTAAATAAGACTAAAAATAATAAGGAAGGAATTCTACTTAGATATTTCATAACTTTTAAAGTTTTAGTGAAAAATTTTAATTTTACCTTCTAAAGATATGACGATTTTATTGATATTTAATTTTTTAAACTAAAAAATCTACGAAGTAGATTAGAAGGTCGATGAAATAGTTTTTAAGTTTATATTTGAGAATAGAGATCGTTACATTGAGAGAAAAAGGGAATATTTATATTTTACTCTACCCGATGGTCAATGACATTGACATGAGCTTTTTCTCTGTGAAACTCTGTGAAACTCTGTGAAATAGCCCTCTAACTTGACTATTTCACAGAGTTTCACGGAGAACTAAAAGAGTTTCTCAGAGGTACTCAATCCTTATGTCAATGACATTGACCCGATGGTTTTCAAGTAAATCGTTTTTAAGAAACGGTTTTGTAGAAATTTATAATTTTTCATATAATCTCTATCTCTGTTCTCGCTTCCCGCATCTATTATATTCACTAAAATAACTAACCATTCAAAATGAAATTCAAAGGACATCAAGACATTAACCAACCATTAGAAATGGTTACAGCATTATTTGCCGACCCGCAATATCTAGGAGAATATCAAGATGGATTTGTAAAAAAAGAATTGACAAGTGGTGACGCTGGTCAAGATGGTGCTATCTCCGAAATGTTCTACCATCAAAAAGGAAGAGATTTACATTTGACAGAAACTATTGTCTCTAATAAGCTTCCGCACTCTTTCGAGGCATTTTATCATCATAAGCACATGGACAATACAATGAAATGCACCTTTACTGCTTTGAGTGAAAATCAAACGAGATATGAATATGAATTCGAATATGTACGTATGACTTTGATTCCTAAATTGATGGGATATTTATTTCCTAATATGTATAAAAAGCAAGGTGAGAAATGGATGAAGCAGTTTAAAGAATTTGTTGAAAGACAATAATTTAGGTGTATAGGTTTATAAGTGTATAGGTGTATATGTTTTTTATCTATCTATAGAATTTATCTAAAATGATAAAACACCTATAAAAATAGATTCACTAGTATAGGAATGATTAAAAAATAACTTACAACACTTTTCGATTTCTTTTGAATTTATACTTCGTTAAAAATACTCGTCATAACTGGGCTATGTCTGCGTTTTTTGCCCTGCCTTTGCCGGCAGGCAGGCTCGTTTAAATCCAAAATAAATTCGAAAGTTGTTATAATTTATTCTTTAGTCATTCCTTAGCTTGTAGTTTTATTTAAAAAAATAATTATCGTATTTTTGCAGAATGGTAAAAATTGGAAATATAGAATTAGGAGAATTTCCTTTGTTATTAGCTCCTATGGAAGATGTGAGTGATCCACCTTTTCGAGCGTTATGTAAGGAACAAGGTTGTGATATGATGTACACCGAGTTTATCTCTGTGGAAGGTCTGATTCGTGATGCTCATAAGAGTGTTCAGAAATTAGATATTTATGATTATGAGCGACCTGTTGGTATTCAAATTTTTGGAGCGAATCATGACTCTATGATGCGTGCTGCTGAAATTGTTGAGGAAGCTAAACCTGAAGTCTTAGATATAAATTATGGTTGTCCTGTAAAAAAAGTAGTTTGCAAAATGGCTGGTGCTGGGATTTTGCAAGACTTGGATAAGATGGTCAGACTTACTGATGATGTGGTCAAATCTACTAATCTTCCTGTTACTGTAAAAACTAGATTGGGTTGGGATGATGATACTAAATATATCGAAGAAGTTGCTGAGCGACTCCAAGATGTTGGTATCAAAGCATTGTCGATTCATGGTAGAACGAGGAAGCAAATGTATAAGGGGCAAGCGGATTGGACATTGATTGGAAAAATAAAAGAGAACCCAAGAGTGCATATTCCGATATTTGGAAATGGCGATATTGATAGTCCTCAAAAAGCAAAATTATATCGAGAAAGATATGGTGTGGATGGTATTATGATTGGTCGTGCGACTATTGGTAATCCTTGGATTTTTAGGGAAATAAAACACTATTTTAAAACTGGTGAAATACTTCCGCCGCCTACTATTCATGAGAGAGTAAATGCTGCTCGTCAACATCTCAAACATTCTATCGAATGGAAAGGTGAGAAATTAGGTATCCTCGAAATGCGTAGACATTATACGAATTACTTTAGAGGATTTAGAAATGTAAAACCTTTTAGAATGCGATTGGTGACTAATTTTAACTCGGATGATGTGTTTAGTATTTTGGATGAAATCGAAGATCATTATTCTAATGTAACAATGTAATTACATTTTTTTATTCAGCTGACGAATAACGGCAGACGGTAGAAAAAAAGCATTCAGATTTCATCTGAATGCTTTTTTAGTTTTGGTATAAATTTATTTTTTCTCTATCGTCCTTACAAATAAATCTTCTTCTTTCAAAGATTGGGATTTTAGTTTTCTCCTATATTTTATACCATTAGTAATCGCATCTTTTTTAGTTTCATACAACCATTCGATATAGATAATATAATCTTTGGAATCTTCATAAAAACAACCTAACCATAAGAGGTTCGCTTTTTTAAAACCTGATCTTTTTAAAAGATTCATCCGCCGTTCCGCTTCTTCTAAAGTAGGATATTGACTATCTTGAACAACATATTTTTTTCCAAAAAAATTAAAAAATCGAGAGCAATCATAGCTCGTTACTTTATCTCCATTTCCAGATTCTACATAAATTTCTGTTGAAGCTCCTTTAGCTGTTAATTTATCTTTTTTTCTAAGTGGTGCTTTTTTTCTAATAAACTCATTACGCTTATCTCCATCAACAATTGCCATATAAGAATCTGGAATTTTTCGTTTTAATGGCGCAACATAAGAAGTATCTATTTTTTGATCAAATGCATCATGATTTGGATCTTTGTCTACATCTTTATTTAAGATGTTTGATAATTGAGCATCGTAAGCAACCTCATCATCTATTACAAGAAAATCTTTTTGACGTAAATCTTCATAAGCAACAAATCCAATTAGACCCAACATCAAAACAGAAGCAATGATAGGTTGATAATATCGTTTTTGATATCTTGTTACAGAGTTATCCGTTGAAGCCAATCCAAGTTTATTTTTCAAATTCCCCCACCAACTTAATGGATTATACGCACTTGCCTCCGCACTATTTGCACCTGTAAAATCCAACATCTTTCTACGACTTCCAAATAATTGTTCTCTTGATGGAGAGATAATCAAATGTGTATTTAATTCTTTATCAATAGATAATAATCCAAAACCATTTGATACACATTGCTTTCGTAATTCCTCCAACGATGGATCTTCTGGTCCATAAAAAACATTGTCACCAATCGCTACCCATTGCTCATCAGCATGGTATTGGCGGAATTGCTGCAACGCATAGATATATCTGTATTTTTTTCCTCTATTAAAAAAATATCGATAACCTAGAAAGACAATACTGAAAAGTGTAACTAAAGAAATGATAAGTTGAAAATCTCCTTTCCCAAAAGTAAACCAATGAAAATAATGACCTAGCAAAACAGCAATCGCAGATACAATACATGCCCACATAAATGAATCCCAATTTAACAAAGGGTACTGCATTTTATATTTCACTTCATCGCGAGTTTCAAATGAGGTCGCTTCGACTGCAGCTACAAAATGGTTGCCTTCTTCCTTTTCGAAAGAAATCATTCCATCGGCAATAATTCCATCTTGAGTAATTTGATCGACTTTAGATTTGGTTTCACCAAGGCGAGGACGATGCTTATAATACATCTTCAAAAACCGTAGAGCTGACTTTTTAATATTGTGCTCGGATTGGGAAATCATAGTGTTGTGTGATGGTTAAGTTAGTAAGTTGATATTTATAATAGACTTGTCTAATAACAATTCAATTTTTTCCAAAGGCGAATAGATTCCGCAGCTTCTTTCACATCATGCACTCTTAATATTTTAGCTCCACGTTCTAGAGCCAAAGTATTTAAAACTGTTGTTCCATTCAATGCCTCTTGGGGAGTATTTTCAAGAACCTTATAAATCATACTTTTTCTCGAAATACCTACGAGTAAAGATAAGTCCAATATTCTAAATATGGCTAATTTTTTTAATAAATGATAATTATGTTCGACCGTTTTGCCAAAACCAAAACCTGGGTCGATGATAATATCTTTAACTCCAAGTTCTCTTAATTTACTGATTTTATCAACAAAAAAGTCAAATATATTTTTCATAACATCCTCATAATCAGGATTTTGCTGCATATCAGAAGGTTTTCCTTGCATGTGCATCAATATATAAGGTACACCTAATTCGGCTACCGTTTCAAATAATTTATCATCAATACTTCCTGCTGATATATCATTGATTATAGATGCGCCTGCTTGAACACTTTTTTTTGCGACGCTCGCTCGAACCGTATCTATTGAAATAATTGTATTGGGAAAGGTCTTATTTATTTTTTCTATGATGGGCAAAACTCTTAACAACTCTTCTTCCTCATCTATGATTTCAGCACCAGGTCGAGAAGACATTCCTCCTATATCAATGATGGATGCGCCATCATTAATCATTTTTTCGACTTGTTGTAACAATGCTTTTTCATTATTAAATTTTCCACCATCATAAAATGAATCTGGAGTTACATTGAGAATTCCCATAACTATCGGATGTGTTAAATCTAATAATTGTCCATTACAATTTAATGTTGTTTTAGGATGAAGCATTGAATTTTTATTTTTGGCAAAAATATGATAATTCTGGTAATCGCCAAATGAATGAGTTTTTCTAAGTGACGAATAGATATATTTCATTCTTTATTTAAACTTACTCCGTAAGTGTATTGTTTCTTTTTAAAATAAAACATAGATGGTTAGGATTTTGATCACTTGAATAATACCATATTAGTGAGTGCCTTAATAACTCTAATATTGTCAAAGAAAAAACGTTTCCTATATTAGAAAAATCGTATATTGGATTTATGAAAAGGACTATTGCAACCGTAATTTTATATCTATTTTTTCATTCAATTTCATTCTCTCAAATTGTATTAAATGAGGTATGTACTAAGAACAATACACTTATTGAAGATGAGTTTGGAGAGACGCCTGATTGGATAGAACTTTATAATAATAGTAACTCGGATTTTAATCTCGAAGGTTATTTTTTATCTGATGATATTGATGAACTTTTAAAATGGGAATTTCCAAATAAAACAATTGCAGCTCAATCTGTCTTATTAGTATTTGCATCTGGTAATGACTTAGCAGATATTTATTGCCATACTAATTTCAAACTTTCCAACCTCGGAGAAAAAATATTCTTAAGTGATGCTAATGGAAATTTAGTTGATGAAATTAGTATTCCTAATTTAAATGATGATCATTCATTCGGAAGATTACCTGACGGTAATGGTGCTTGGACTTTTTTTGAAATACCTACTCCTCAAGATTTAAATACTTTAGGTACGAATTATGACTTTGCAAAGTCACCTACTCTTAATACTCAACAATACTTTTACGGAAATAGTACAACTATCGGATTGAGTTGTGATGACCCTAATTGTAGTATTCGATTTACTAGAGATGGAACAATTCCTGATCTTAATTCTGAACTTTATACCGAGCCGATTTCAATAGATACAACAACTTGTATTAGAGCAGTTACTTTTTCATCGGACTTCTCCCCTTCTACTCCAACTACTCGAACTATTTTTATCAACTCAGAACATACTTTACCAATTCTTTCGATGACTTCTGAACCTCACAATTTATTTGATTGGGAAGATGGGATTTTTACTTTAGGTCCTACGGGTGATTCTATATTTCCACATTGGGGAGCTAATTTTTGGAAAGATATAGAAGTACCGATGCATATTGAATATTTTATAGATGATAATTTAGAAGCGGAATATGATGTAGGTGCAAAAGTACATGGTGGAAAAGCTGCGAGAAGTAAAGCCATGAAAGCCATTCGATTAGTAACGGACGGTGACTATCCTTCGGAAGGTATGGATTATCAGTTTTTTAAAAATAAAGACATTCACCACTTTACTCGATTAGTAGTCAGAAATGCAAGTGGCGATTTTAATTATACACATTTTCGAGATGCTTATTTACATCGATATTTTATTGATGAAGGATTGGATTTGGATGTGTTGGGACATCAACCGATGGCAATATATCTGAATGGAATGTATTGGGGGGTCATGAATATGAGAGAAAAAATAGATCGCTTTTATATTGCAAATAATTATGGTTATCCTCGTGATAGTATTGATTTGTTAGAAGAAGATTTATTTGTTTTAGAAGGTTCAGGTGATGAGTATAATTCTAATTTTGAATTTATTACTACCAATGATTTGAATATTGAATCTAATTTTGAAATAGCTAAATCCTATTATGATATTTCTAATTTAGCAGATTACTATATCTGCCAATCATTTGTCAACAATACTGATTTCCCAAATAACAATATTAAGTTTTGGCAACCTAATAATGAAAATGGAAAATGGCGGCATCTACTTTTTGATATGGATGTAGCAATGGGAAGATTTGGATGGACGGTTGCTCATTTTGATAATTTTAATTGGTTGTTGAGAGATAATCCAACAAATAACAGATTTGTCAATATTGTAAAAGCTTTGTTATCAAATGATGAATATAGAGATTATTTTATAACTCGATATGCGGATTTGATGAATACTGTTTTTAGAGAAGAAATATTAAAAGCAGAAACTGAAAGAACTGTTGCAGAAATCGAAGATGAAATGGAGCGACATTTTCAAGTATGGGAATGGCCAGGATTTGATGTTTGGAGTGGTCGTCGATTGGGTGGATTATTTACGTTTATAGAAGAGCGTCCTGGTTATCAAAGGGAATTTGTTAGGGAGTATTTTGAATTAGAAAATTCTGTACAACTCAAAATCAATACCTTTCCAAAAGGTGCTGGAACGATACAAGTAAATACAATTACTCCAGATGAATTACCGTGGGATGGTCATTATTATAATGGCGTCCCGGTCACTCTTACTATTGTTCCTAACAATGGTTTTACATTTTCTCATTGGGAATCTATTCATACATTTTTGGATAAAGATATTTCTCAATCAATAAGTTATAATTATGAAGTTGATGATGAAATTACCGCTTACTTCGAAGCTGAATATGATGGTTTAAATATAGCTGCTTCTCCTAATCCGTTTCAAAATGAAATTAATATTGATTTCACTTTAGATCAAATTTCAACTGTTGATATAAAAATTTACGATAGTGTTGGAAAGTTAATTCATCAATTTAACAATGGAAAAATGAATGGAGGCACACATCATATTCCATTGAAAATCAATAGTTTACAAAATGGTTTTTATATTATATCTATACAGACAGAATATGAGCGAGAATCTATAAAAGTTTTCAAAGCGAATTAGTAGTTCGTTTTTTTAATTAAATAGTCTAAAGGCAAGATTGTTGTTTAATTATATTCGAAAAGTAGAATTGTATCTATTTATTTGAATAAAAAATATAGCCATGAAAACTAACTCAATCTTTTTCTTATTCCTTTCTGGAATAATTCTTATTGCTTGCAAAGCAAAAGAATCCGTTATTACTATTCCTTTATCGTCTAATATTACACCTGCGACTATGATAGAGATACCTGATGGGTTAAATGAAATTTCAGGCGCATTATATCATAACCAACAAAGTCTTTATGGTCATAATGATAGCGGTACGGAACCGAAGATATTTGATATAAGTCTGACTAGTAAATCTGTAAATAAATCCATCGAAATCACAAATGCTACGAATGTAGATTGGGAAGATTTGGCTCAAGATGATGATTTTATTTATGTTGCCGATATTGGAAATAATCATGGTAAGAGAACAGATCTAAAATTATATAAAGTTGCAAAAAATGAAGTAGAGTCTTCTACTGAAGTAACCGCAGATGTTATTAATTTTCAATTCTCAGACCAAACAGATTTTACACCTCGTATTAATCACAATTTTAATTGCGAAGCAGTTTTTAGTTTTAATGATCAACTTTATTTGTTTTCAAAAAATAAAGTTGACTTCAAAACTAAATGTTATACTTTACCAAAAACAGCAGGTACTCATACTGCTGAATTACAAAGTGAATTTGATGTAGAAGGATTAGTTACCGCTGCAACGATAAGTGCTGATGAAAAAGTAGTTGCATTGTTAGGATATACAGAAGTTGTCGATGATGTATTTGATCCTTTCCTTTGGTTATTCTATGATTATAGTGGAGATGATTTTTTCTCTGGTAAATCAAAAAAATTAGATTTCACTTTTCAAGGACAAATGGAAGCACTTTGTTTTGGAGTAGATAAAAAATTATACTTTGCCGCTGAAACAGAATCAGGATTGGATGATCAGTATGTTTATTATTTTGATGTGGAAGCGTATTTGGATTAAGAATTATTTTAAAAGCATATATGAAAAATCCCGAATTTTCGATTTAGAAAATTCGGGATTTTTTTATTTTTCTATAAATATAAATCAACTCATATAGCTGATTTCATTTCCTTAAAGATTTTCGATTTCATCTTTGGAAAGCTTTGTATATTTAATAATTTTCTCAATTGGTTCGCCATTGATTTTCATTTCTTTAGCTGTTTCCCTAGCCATTTTTGCAGCTGTTTCTTTAGCTGCCTCTTTAGCTGCCTCTTTAGCTACTTTCTCTCTTTCATCTTCTTTCAACATTTCAATGATAGTAGCATTTTTCGCTAACATCATTTCGAAATGCATTCTTTGGTCAGGAGTCATTTGACTTTTATCTAACTTATTCATTGCTTGTTCAATCCAATCTTCTGTTAAGAACTTTGGTAATTGGTCTACTCCTTTGATGTGTTCTAAATTCTTCATAATGTAAATGAGTTTATCTAAATCTGATTGAATGTCATTTTCTTTTTTCTCAAATTTATTGATTTCTACAATGATATGTGTGATTTGTTGGTCTAATTCTTCACCTTTTTGATTCATTAATCTACCAAAATGGTAATATTCTTTTGATTTTGGGTAAATCCCTTTAGCTAAAAAGCCAATACAATAGATTGGTGTTAAATTATCAAACTGATATTTTCCCTTTTCAACAAGAGTATTGAATCGTTGAAAAGCATAAAATTTCGCTCTTTGGATAAAATGTTTGTAATAACCTAACTGCATTTCTACAATAAAAGTTCTTTGTTCTTCATCTTCGCAGACTAAATCAAATACACCTCCTCTTGAATTTTCTGTGATTCCAACAAATTCATTTCGTAAGAACTGAACTTTTTTTATTGGTATCTCACTTTTGATAAGTGCTTGAAGTGCCCTTCTTAAAAATAGTGTATTTGATTCATCAGCAAAGGCGACTTTAAAACCATAATCTGAAAGTAGAGAGATAAATTTCTTTTCGTTTTCCATAACTCGAATTTACTATTTTCCGTTGATTTGACTACTGATTTTTCATTTTTTTACTTTTATGAAAAAATACAATTGCGCAGCAAGTAATCCAAATATTATAAAGCAATTAAGGATTTCCATATTCGAGAAAAATTAAAACTACTCTTTCTTATAATCTTTGTAACTATATCTTAATTTCACATTACAATATTATACCTTATACCGAATTAATCTAAAATATAAACTTAGTTATGAAAACTAGCCTTGCCCTAATCCTATTCTTATTTTCAACAACTTTATTATTATCTCAAAGTCCAAAAGAGCGTCCCGATCTTTTTATTGATTGTCAAATCAATTGTGATTGGATTTATATCAAACAGGAAATTCAGTTTGTCAATTATATGCAGAACAGACAAGAAGCAGATATTTATGTTTTGGCAACTCGACAAAGTACAGGTGCAGGTGGTCGTGAAATTCAATTAGCATTTATAGGTAATAATGAATTTTCTGATATTCGAGATACCATAATTTATTTTACAGATCCAAATGCTACGGATGCTATTGAGCGAGAACAATTTGTTCAAGAATTAAAAAAAGGTTTGCTTCAGTTTTTAATTCAAACTCCAATGATTGATCGTATCGCTTATAATATAGAATCAAAAGAAGGAGAAGAAGAAAATAATAATAATGAGGTAGATGATCCTTGGAATAATTGGGTATTTAATATCGGAGGGCGAGGTTGGTTGAATGGTGAGGCGACTTTTTCAGGTGTAGATCTGACAGGTAGATTTAATGCTTCAAGAGTTACGGATAAACATAAATTTAGATTTTCAACTTTTTATAATTATGAAAAATCGACTTTTAAATTGAGTAGCGGTGATGAGTCATTTTTTATAAGAAACTATGAAGCTAATTTCCTTTATGTCAGAAGTTTAAGTCCTAATTGGTCAGTTGGATTTCGAGCTAACACAGGTTCGTCTACTTTTGGAAATACAGATATTACCACAACTGCCAAACCTGCTATAGAATATAATGTATATCCATATTCTGAGGCAAGTACTCGACGATTCAGTTTCAATTATGCTATCGGACCTGAATATTCTAACTATACAGATACGACTATATTTAATCAAGTTGCTGAAACTCGAATGCGACATGGTTTAGATATTGAATTTAATCAAACTCAAAAATGGGGAAATATCTCTATCGATTTTGGTGTTCAACAATACTTACATGATTTGGCATTGTACAATGCTTATATCAATCCTAATATTGAATGGCAAATTTTTAAAGGTTTGAGTCTTGATATTGGAGGCTTTGCTTCATTTGTAGGTGATAGAATTAATATTGCTAAATCAGAGATTTCAGATGAGGACATTCTTCTACAAATCAGACAGTTGGATACGGATTTTACTTACTTTACTTATTTTGGATTGAATTATCGTTTTGGATCTAAGTTTAATAATTATGTGAATCCGAGATTTTAGGTGAAATGAAAATTAAAAACGTTCACTAATCTTTACTTTTTTATTCTAATCTTGTTTGAAAACTCTTTGAAGGATTAAATCGTTTTTTGTAGCTACTCATAAATATTTTTTATGAGTAGCTACTTTTACTTTAGGTTAAACAACATTTACGCTTTTACTTTATCGTAACTCTTATTATCCAAAACCATCTTAGCGATGATTTCACAAAGAATCTCACTAGTCCCTCCTCCTATTGGTCCAAGGCGACTATCTCTAAAATATCTCGCCATCGGGTATTCCTCCATATATCCATATCCTCCTAGCATTTGAAGACATTCGTAGATTACTTCGTCTGCCATTTTTGTAGTATTCAATTTAGACATCGTTGCCTCTTTGACTACATATTCGCCTTGGTCTAATAGATTCGTAATATGGTAATTGAATACTTTGTGCATTTCTACTTGACTTTCCATTTTGGCAATTTTATGTCGTAGTACTTGAAAGTCTTTAAGTTGTTTTCCAAAAGCTTTTCTTTCAGACATATATTGCTTCGCATATTCCAAACAGAACTCAGCACGAGCATGTGCATTCACGCCCATAATCAATCGCTCCAATGCGAAATGCTGCATGATATAAGGAAATCCTTGTCCTTCTTTTCCCATTAAATTTTCAACAGATACTTCTACATCATCAAATGCAATATCTCCAGTATCAGATGCGCGCCAACCTAATTTATCCAACTTATTAGCAGACACTCCTGGCGTATTTCTATCTATCAAAAACATAGACATCCCTTTGTGTTTAAGGTCAGGACTAGTTTTCGCAGCGACTATTAAATAATCACTATACACACCATTGGTAATAAATATTTTTGAACCGTTGATGATATATTTATCACCTTTTTTGACAGCGGTCGTACGCATACCTGCTACATCTGAACCAGCAAAAGGTTCGCTAATACATAGACAGCCAATCATTTTTCCTTCAATACTTTGAGTTAAGTATTTTTCTTTAATTGCATCGGAACCTTCTGCATTTAAATGAGTCATCGCTAAATAAGCATGTGCCCACATTGCTGCTGCAAATCCACCTGAATTGATACGTTGTAATTCTTCTAAAAAAATTACGGTATAAAAAAGGTCTAAATTCATTCCTCCATAAGCTTCGGGATAGTTGATTCCGAAATAACCCATCTCTCCAAATTTCTCCCAAATAAATCGTTCAATCTCTCCTGTCTTTTCCCATTTCTCAATATGAGGAACGACTTCTTTTTGTAAAAAACTTCGAAAGCCTTCTCTAAATAAATGATGTTCTTCTTTGAAATACATAATTATAATTGTTAGGTAGATATTAAGGCGATATTTTTTGCCTTTATTTGTTTCTATTTATAAAAATAAAATGAACCTATTTCTTTTAGGCATAGTGCATTAGATTCTTTTTACTTCGGTTTTGTTAATTTTCTCTAAATATGTAAACGTCAAAAAGTCGAGCTTGTTCAATTTTGTACGCTGATTTTACAAACTCTTTGTGTAGGAACAGTTTGTTATAATGTTTGGCGAAAATAAGAAATGTTTTTTGTTTCTATTTTTTAAAAATATTTTATTGGGTTAGTTCGCGCTATTAGAAAGAGTTAGTTTGAAACGTTTTTTAATCAATCCCATTTATCGTTTCCATTATCTCTTCAAAACTACTCAACCCTGATTTCAAATTCTCAATAATCTCATTTGCCAAAACATCAGGGTCAGGCAAATTCTCCAAGTCTGTCAAACTCTTATCCTTCAACCAAAAAATATCCAAACTCGTTTTATCTCGTTTAAGGATTTCTTTGTAGGAATATTTTCGCCATCTACCTTCCTCATTTTTTTTACTCCAAGTTTGTTTTCGTTTATTGATGTTTTTGGAATTATAGAGTTTTACAAATTCCTCTAAATTCGACATCCGCATCGGTTTCTTTTTAAGTGTATGGTGAATGTTAGTTCGGTAATCATAGAACCAAATATCTTTTGTCCATGCTTCTTTGCTGGCAGGTTTATTATTAAAAAACAATACATTTGCTTTTACGCCTTGTGCATAAAAAACACCAGTTGGAAGTCTTAGAATCGTATGTAATTCTGTTGTTTTCATCAACTGCTTTCGCACCTCCTCTCCTGCCCCACCTTCAAATAAAATATTATCAGGAAGTACTACCGCAGCTTCTCCAGTAATTTTTAATTGCGTTTTGATATGTTGTAAAAAATTCAATTGTTTATTCGATGTACTTTCCCAAAAGTCTTGACGATTATAACTAAGTTCTTGTTTATCAATTTCACCTTGTTCATTCGTACTTATCATACTACTCTTTTTTCCAAAAGGTGGATTGGCTAAAACATAATCGAATCGACTGCCATCATCTGAAATCAAAGCATCATTTGGATTGATAAATGACTCGCCATCTATCTCTCCGATATTATGCAAATACATATTCATCAAACACATTCGACGAGTATTGGCAACTATCTCATTGCCATAAAAAGTTTTATTTTTTATAAATTCCTTTTCCTCTCTATCCAATTTATTGTTTTCTACAATCCAATCATATGCTGCCAAAAAGAATCCTCCTGTTCCACAAGCAGGGTCAGAAATCGTTTTCATCGGTTTGGGTGCTACACAGGCGACGATAGTTTTTATCAGCGCACGAGGGGTAAAATATTGCCCTGCACCACTCTTGGTATCTTCTGCATTTTTTTCCAACAAACCTTCATAAACTTTTCCTTTGACATCTGCGCCCATCATCGACCAATCTTCTTGGTCAATCATATTGATGACTTTTAGGAGTTTGGCAGGGTCTTGAATCTTGTTTTGACTTTTGGTAAAAATTTGTCCTAACATTCCTTTTTCGGTACTGAGACTTCGAAGAAGTTGACTGTAAAAAGATTCTAGTGCAGCACCTCGTTTTCCAGAAAGGGTTTCCCAATTACAGACTTCTCCATCTTTGAGTTCTTTGCCTTCTACATTTTTTAGTTTGGGAAATTTTAAACCTTTATTGTAAGGTGGTTTATTGAGTTCATCTGCCATTTTTAAAAATAGCAAATAGGTGATTTGTTCTAAGTAATCGCCATAGCCTACTCCGTCGTCTCGGAGTACGTTAGCGAGGTTCCATATTTTTGAAATGATGGTGGAATCGTTCATAGTTGTTTTATTCTAGGTTTTTGATTGCATTATCAATATCGTCTAAAGTATCATCTTCGTTCTTAATTTGTTGAAGGCGAAATTCTTCATATTTTTCAATAGCTAATTTATCAGCTATCTGCTTGTTTACTTTTCCTGCATTTTGAAGAATCTCTTGTCCGTTGAATTGTAAAAAAGCATCTAACTTCTCTCGCCAATCTTTGACAAACATCTGTCTATGATTTTTTGCTTGTAATTCTGCAAAATCTAAATACATCGTTACTATTCGATTTAAAATTTCTAACTCATCTTGAGTTAAATAATTTTTGGAAATCGTAACATCCTGCTTTCTAACTTTATTTCCTTTCCATGTTTGGAGTCCCATATTATCTTTGGACACATCGCTTCGTTTGGCAATAATTTCTGCCGCAGTATTTCCTGCTGCTGCAAAAATAAGTTTGTTTTGGACTATTTTAAAAAACGCTTTTGTCTCTTCTATTTTAGGATTATAATCTACGGCGAGAGCATAGATGTCTGTAATTTTTCTATAAAATCTTTTTTCACTAGAACGTATATCACGAATTTGCTCTAGTAACTCATCAAAATAATCTTTTCCAAATGGGTTATCTGGATT
>JALZVK010000091.1 GCA_023301005.1 Saprospiraceae bacterium
TACTACTTTTTGAGTCTGAAATGATTGCTGTCCAAAATCATCAAAACTTTGTTGTCCTAGCGTTGTAGAAGTTGATAAAAGAAATGCAAAAAAACTCAAAAATAAAATTCGACTAATAAATATATTGAAATTAATATTTTTCATTTGAATAAAGATTAAGCGTGAATAAATAAATTTTGTTGTTATTATTTGTTTTCAATGACCATGACTTTCCTTTCATAACTATTCCCCTCTTGGTCAAAAATCCGTAGCACATAAGCACCACCTGAAAAACTAGACACATCAATTTGCCATTCTGTAAAAGCATTGTTATTTACATCTTGATTCAATCGAAGTGCTTCTTTTCCTAATAAATCATAGAATACTATATTCGCTTTTTTATTCAGAGAATGATTTTTTAATTGGATTTGTATTTCTCCTGAAGTTGGATTCGGAAATACATTTAATACACCTTGGTTGGTTGCAGATGTTATTACATTGTTGGTATCAATTGATGTATCATTTAAATCAAAAGTATTGGACTTTTCTTGATAATATACAATTGAACGAGAAGGATAATTTTTAGTATTTCCATTGATAGAACAACCAATAGCTTGTCCTGAATATACCGTAGCTTTGTATTCCCCTACTGTCATATTTGGAAATACTTCTTCTGGAGAATTGCTTTTCTTTTCATCTATTTTTACCCACTTAAACGCAGAGCAACTTTGATGAGTAGAATTCTTAAGGTTATTTTGACTATACTCTTTTTTGTATAGCGTATAAACGTAAGCAGATAGTAATTTTAATTGTCCTTCTTGACAACCTTTGTAGCCTTCTTGACCAACTTCATCTGTAGTTACAATAATTTCATTATTACCCATTTCTATACTTACTGCCGCAAATATTGGAAGGGTTGGTAAAAGCATTGTTATTAGAATTCCTTTTTTTAATAAGGACTTTAGGAGGGAATGTACTTTCATGTTTAAATCACGTTTATGTTTGTTTATCACAAAACTGGTTATAATAATATATTTACTTTATGCATATCTGTCTCAGGTCGAACCAATGCAGTTCAACTAGATTTTATAAAATAATCTTATAGGTATAATCTTCTAACTCATGTCATGGGACGACATTGAGATTAGTCCAATAGCTTTATTAATATGATTTTAAAACAACTTCAATATTATTTGAGAATCATATTAACAAATATAAAAGGTTAGAGTCTCATTTATTGAGACTCCAAGAAAAACTTAAATAAAATTCTTCTTTGTATCTATAGCTTTGGCAGTTTTTGCAGTAATAGAGATTTGCTCCTAATGATTTGAGGAGAGAAATCTGCCTAAAAACTGATGCTCTAGAAATTTGTAATCGAGTTGCCAACTGTTCAGGTGTGCCAGTTGCTTTACGTTGGATAAGACAATGTAGCCTTTCAATTAGTTTGAGTTGCTCAATAAAACTCATAGGTTGTTCGGTTTGTACTTAGTTAATAATAGAGATAAAATGTAAGGGTATTGTTATTAACTATAACATCGTTTAGTACTTTCTGTAAAACGCTTTTTAAATCTTATTATGCTCCTTTATAATAAGATTAACGTAAAAAATGGTTTTTACTTTATTTTGTTGTTAAAATTTGGCTGGAGTTATTTTAAAATAAATATGAGGAAAAATAGATATTTTCTTGTAACTTATAAAATGATATTTTTAAAATAATCTTAAATATGAATGTTTAATGTAATATATAAGTCCTTTTTAACAAAAATTTCTTTAACAGATTTAAAATTAGAAATTCACACTATCTACTCTAGTTAGATAGTGCAAACTTCTAAAGTTCTAAAGTTCTAATTTATTGATAAGGAAATTGTCCATTATAACCTGGAGGACGATTTCTATTCCGATTTTGCTGTTCGATTTTTGCTTTATCCTGAATAGTCTTTACCTGTATAATATAATCCTTGTAAACTTATTTCAGGGCTTAGACACCTTGCGGAGAGCAGATTGCATATTATTTATTACTCTGCTTTGTAGCGCGCAGCAAATCCATTACTTAATATCATTATAAACTGTACCCATTATTCTTTCAGGCAACTTTTCATAAATAATATTTGCTAAATCCTGATTCCATTCATAGAGCTTCTTATTATAGTACATATAATACTTACCTTCATAACCTGTAAAAGATAGATATAATCCTTCTTCCAAGTTATCAAAATATAGAAGACCACTAAATAAAAAAGATGCTGGATATAATAATTTTACATTACTTGGTTGTAATTTTTCAACCTCTTGCTGTATTCTAAATAGATATTCTTTATCGTAGATTGTTTCTCTAAATCCATTCTTCGATAATTTATTCATAATTTTTTCTTCTGTAATAGCTATAGGAGTCGAAATAGTAGTCATTATTGCAGCCATTTCAAATCTAGTTAGTGTATTATTTGATAAGGAGGGGCTAGTCGAAGAACACCCTGCCAAAATAAATAAACTCAAAAAAATAAATATATTCTTAAACATAATGGATAATTTTTCCCCTGTTGTTTGATACAAAGTAAATACCTTAACAAAAAATACAACACTCAATAGCACTTGCTAGTGCTTAACCGAACTTAAGTTACGAATTCTACCCGTCTATTTTATTTTAAAAAAATAAAAAACAACCTGTATCACTACACAAGTAAACGTTTCAATTTTAAAAAATTTAATCCGTTGTTAAAGCACAGGTTATATTCATAACAATACATTTACAAAAATTAAACCTTATAATTTATATTTTTATCACGTTGTTCTAGACAACAAAAATATTTTAAAATAAAAAGCACAACAGAAAGTTTTATTTGCCGAGTTTTAAATATACTTCGCCGACATATTTTGACTGTTCATCTAGCTAAATGTATATTAATTACATTAATTAACAGTTAAAATATAAAGCAAATGATGGTAAAACCTTTTGTCGGAAAAGCTAAAGTAAAAGATACTTATAGCGGCTATAAAATTGAAATCCCTGCTCCACGTAATTGGTTTGTTATAATATTTATGACAGCATGGTTGGGAGGTTGGGCGATGGGATGGATGTTTGCATTTACTACAATTATCAGCGAAATCAGA
>JALZVK010000092.1 GCA_023301005.1 Saprospiraceae bacterium
CCCAACGGGTAGTGAGTATTTTTGTAACTAAGAGTAAACGAAAAATAGACCGTCATAAATACTTGATTACTTATGTCTAAGTACTTTATATAATGAACAGTTATATTTTTTTTTTTAAATTACAACCGCCTCATTTTTTTCATTTCCAGCTTTTCTCATATCTTGTGTTACTCGATTTTTCTCATTTAAAAAATCAAATGGCACACTCTATATCTCTTCCTTTTTTTGCATTTAAGTTACACTTCATCTCAGGAGAAAGTGCTTATGTTCCTTTGCACAAATCTCAATCTTTCAGATTCAAACATGGTCTCAAAAATATTGCGAAATCCTATGAAAAAGAATTTCAAAAAAATATTATAGACAAAGGTCTTTATACTGAGATTTTAAAAGAATGGCAAGAAGGGCGTTTTATAAAAAGCGGAACTACAGTTTCTTTTTCTGCTGCGAAGGATAAATTTAGTTACCCTGAATTTGACTTGGACTTTGATTATTATTATAAAGAAGGAGAAAAAGGATTTTGGGCAATTGTTCCGACATTAGGATTAGAGGCATTTGCTGAAAATTTATTTGCATTGGAAAATGCAATAGAAGCAGTCATTTATCAAAATTTTAGAAAAAATAAAAGACTCTCTGAAGTTCAAGGAATCATTGCTGCCATCTGGTATGATGCGACTGAATTATTAGAAGAGGAATTGAATTTGGAAATTCATACACTTATCGAGTTAGAAAAAGAGGACAATTTAAAAAAAGATAAATGGTTGCCTAAAGTTGCGCAGCTATTAGATATCAAAACAATTTCTACTTTTGGTCGAGCGGAGGAAATGAATCGATTGGTAAGAGTGATGAAGAGCGAGCTGAGTCGAAATGTACTTTTGGTTGGAGCGTCAGGAGTTGGTAAAACGGCTTTGGTTTGGGAATTGGTAAGGCGTAAAAAAGAAAATTATTTTCGAGGAAATATTTGGGAAACGACTGCTTCTGTTTTGATAAAAGAGTTGACGCAAGAAACTGGATGGCAAGACAACATCGCACATCTTGTTAAGGAATTGACGCTAAGTGGTGATATACTTTTTGTAAGGAACTTGTTAGAATTATTTGAAGTGGGAAAATATGAAGGCAATAGTGTAAGTATTGCCGAGTATCTTTTGACTCCAATCAGTCGAGGTGAAATTAGTATTATCACAGAATGTACTCCTGAGGAGAAAGGAATAATTGAAACACGAAGTTCTAATTTTCTTTCTAATTTCCAAGTGCTTACTTTGGAAGAACCTAATGAAGAATTGGAAGAAATTATTTTAAATAAAGTCAATGCTTTAGCTCGTAGAACTAAAACAGATATAGAGGACGAGGCTATCAAAGAAACGATTCGACTCAACAAACGATTCACTCCTTATTCAGGATTCCCTGGAAAACCTATTCGGTTTTTAGAAAGTATTTTATTAAATAAAAAATCCTCGGAAGAGGATTCAACTTTGGAGGTCAAAAGGTCAGAAGTGATTCAACATTTTTGTGAAGAAACTGGAATGCCTAATTTTATAGTGGACCCTATCATTCCGATGTCTCCTAAAAAAATAAAAATTGATTTTAATAATTCTGTCTTTGGTCAAGAACGTGCTGTCGATGGAGTGGTCAATATGTTGAGTATGGTAAAAACAGGAATGTCGAAAATAGGAAAACCTATTGCTTCATTTCTTTTTGTTGGTCCTACTGGAGTTGGAAAAACGGAATTAGCAAAAGTATTATCTCAATTTATGTTTGGAAGTCGAGATAAAATGATTCGATTTGACATGAGTGAATATTCAGGATTTGAAGCCGTAAGTAAATTGTTAGGTCAAGGTTTTCATTCTGATGGTTTGTTGACTTCTACCGTTAGGAGAGAACCTTTTTGTGTTTTGTTATTTGATGAAATAGAAAAAGCGCATCCTGATTTTTTTGATTTATTACTTCAAATGTTGAGTGAAGGAAGGTTGACGGATAGTAGTGGAAAGTTGGTGAACTTTTGTAGTACAATTATTATCATGACTTCCAATATCGGAGCAACAGCAATGAACCGACGACCTATCGGTCCTGAAAAAAGTAATAAAAATCAAGAGCTAGTAGAACGATATTTAAAAGCAGTTCAAGATTATTTCAAACCTGAAATATATAATCGAATCGATAATGTGATTCCTTTTAATCCGCTTACAAAAGATACCGTTCGATATGTGGTAGAGCGAGAAGTTGAACTACTCAAAACGAGAGAAGGTATTCGTTACCGTCGTATGGATTTGGAGATTGCTGATGAGGTGCTCGATCATATTGCTGAGGTCGGTTATGATAGTCGTTATGGAGCGCGCTATTTGCAACGAACTATGCGAGAGCTTTTGACGATACCTTTGTCGAAGCAATTGAATATGTTTAGCTTGGAAAGTCAATTGCAAGTTAAGGTCAGTATGAAAAAAGATGACATTCAAATTGACATTGATGCTGATCCTTTAGGAATTGATTTGCTATTTGAGGAATTAGAAAAAAGTGATTATGCTGATTTAGCGAGTGGTTATCGACGTTCAATTTTTTCTTATAAAGAAGGATATTTATATACTCAATTGGCGAGTGAATTAGAAATATTGGAAAGAGATAAAAAACAATTAAAAGAAAAATTTTGGAATGATAGAAAACGTGCTGAGCGGTATCCTGAGTTGTTGACTTACAAAGGTGACGTAACTGAACATATCCAACTTATAGAAAAATTGGAATCAGATTACTCCCTTTCTTGTATGGGTTTAATGACTTATAAATCGGAATGGAGCGACCAATTGAAAAAATGGAAAAAGGATTTTTTTAATTTAAAAATAAAGCTATTAGTTCAGTCCGATTCAAAAAATCGACATTGCCGAATTAGAATTTATGGAAAAAATCTTGAGCAAGTTATTAATTTTTATCATGAGATATTTAAACGAAAAGAGTTTGAGGTAACGACTAGAACAATTTGGTATAGAGCTTCTCTTTTTACAGAGACTGTTCAAGTCGTAGATAAAAATGGAAGGTCTACATTTGAACAACGAGAAGATTATCACCTCAAAGATTGGAAAGAAAAAAAATCGAATAACTTATCTCCTGACGAACCAAAGGATCAACTTTGTGGTGTTGATTTTTTAATAACGGGCGACTGTGTCAATTTATATTTCAGTAGTGATGCTGGCGATCAAAAATGGATAGATGTAGAAGGTGAGGAAAATATTTTAGTATCAGAATTGGTCGAACTCAATGCGCCTTACCAAAAAGATATTCATAAGAAATCTTTTTATGAAAGAAAGAATCTTTTTAGAATCGTACGTCCTGATTTTTTAGAGGACAAAAAATTGGAAATAAAAAGACAAGTGATAAAAGGTAATTATTGGGATATGGTTATTTCTATTTTGGATGCTCGATTTGAATTGAGTGTTGAGTTGGCAGTGCAATGATTTATATTTAAACTAATTTCCGAATAAGTACTTGGACACAAATATCTTGATATTATGACGGCGGATTTTTCTGCTATTTTCCCTTAAATCCCGTTCTAGAACGGGACCGTCCCGCAGAGGATGCAATGATTTTTTTAGAAAAACTATCATAAAAATTCACTCGTCAAAATTATCAACATATTTATATCCAAGTACTTACCACTTCTAAGAATTACCTACCGTATTCTCAACTATAATGATTTTATATGTTTATTTTTACAATATGTATAGATAATAATTTACATTTGCAACACAGTTAGAGACTAACACACTTCAATTATAATCCAATAATATTTCTAACTTTTCTACCCGAAAGATCTATTTAAAACCTATACTTAATTCTACATTTTATACTTAAAATAGTTTACAACTATTTTGGTATCAACCAATGAATTATATTTATCCTGTTTACAACATTCAAATCCTAATGAACAACACTCCTCGTCACCAGATCGGAAG
>JALZVK010000093.1 GCA_023301005.1 Saprospiraceae bacterium
TAATACAAAACATATTTTAATGAAGAAGATTGAATTTTTTAGAGAAAGTATTCGAAACATTAAAACGATAGGAACTATCACTCGAAGTTCCCAATTTCTTTGTAAAGGAATGATAAAACCTGTTGATTTTGAAAATGCAGATGTTATTGTTGAATTAGGAGCAGGGGATGGTGTTATCACAGAACACATTTTACGACACATGAAAAAAGATAGTAAACTACTTTCTTTTGAAGTCAATAAAAAATTCTGTAATCAAATGCGAGAAACGTTAAAAGATGATCGCTTAATCATAGTTGAAGACTCTGCTGAAAAACTAGGTGAGTATTTAAAAAATAATAACTTAGGGAAAGCAGATTATATCATTTCGGCAATTCCTTTTGTAGCTTTCCCTGATGAATTAGCAAAAAGCATAATAATGGAAAGTAAGAATAATATGAAAGATAATGCATTGTTCGTTCAAGTTCATTATTCTTTGCTTGCTAAAAAATTCTACCAATCTATTTTTGGAAATGTAGATGTAAGTTTTGTTCCATTGAATATTCCGCCTGCATTTGTTTTGGTAAGTGAAAAAGTATCGTAAGTTTTTTTTTTATAAAAAAACACTCGACCGCTTAGATTTATATGAAATATAAATCTAAGCGGTTTTCTTTTTTATTAAAATACAACAAGCCTACCTTCCGCTTCCGCACTCAATGGAATAAAAATATCACCTGTCCATTCTCCAAAAATCTGAATAGGATAACCACCACTTATCGCTAATAATTTCCAACCAATTTGATTTCGATGAATCACTTTTAGTTGTTGATTATTTTCATCAATAATAAATAATTCATCTTTCTTAATGATAGGAGTTACTTTTTCGAAGTATGCAGGAAAGTCTAACAACCACGGATTAGAAACAAGAGCATTAGAATAAGCTTCCGTAAAAGAATTAAAATCAGAAAATCCTTGTAAGGATTTTGGCTCATTTGAAATTTTAAAAGGCATTTTCAAAATTGCTCTTAAAGGAAAAGCAGATGGATAAAAACAAAGTTCTCCTTTCAAAGTACTTCCAGTAGGGTAGTGATTAGGAAAACCAATATCTCCAAAAACGAAATCTAAAATCAAGGCAAACTGTTTTGTCTTTTGACCTTGAAGCCAAACTCTACGAAAGTTTAGATTATCTTCGATACCTTCTATTTGTCCCATTACTATCCATTCATCCTTTACTCCTTCTAATGCTAAAACTTCATCTTTCTTTGTATTGATTCCAGCGATAGAAAGTAATTCAACTTGAAGTGGGGGAGATAAATTTTCTAAATTTTTAAAACCTTTAACGACTAAATATAAATCGGTTAATTGAGCCAACATTTTATCCACCCAAGTTATATTACCACCTTGTAGTAATTGCATAGATTGAATTCGTTTGCCTATTCCTCCGAGTTTAGCATCAACCATTCGAGCAGAAATATCTTTCCAAAAATCATAGCTTTGTCGCTCCGTCGAAGCAAGTCCTTGTCGAATAGTATCAGTCAACCAAATCTCTAAGTCATTCAATCCTACTTGCATTTGAGCCAATCGTTTATCACGATTTTTATTTTTTTGTTCTATTCTTTTTTGCTCTGCTTCTGCATCATCTATACTTTTAGAGTCATCCTCTGTATCAGGATTTTTAGCATCTCTTTTTTCTAACCATTCAGCAACCCAACTAGGATAATCTGTAGTAACTTGAACAGCATCAGTATTATTTGAAATTAATAACATTAAACCTACAGAATGTTTACAAGGGAATTTTCGACTCGGACAATTACATTTAAAAGCAGGTTCATTCATATCTACAGCCGTTAGATAGTAAGAAGCACCACTACTTTTACATTCTCCCCAAACGGCTCTTTCATTACCTTGAAGGTTTCGCCATTTTCGTTGAGTTGCTAATTCTTGCCCACGTTGTGCAGTTCCAGCATCAGGAGCAAAGGTTAATATTTGTTGAGTTGACCACAAATTTTTTTTATTTAGTTTGAATTCTTTGACTAATGAATTATTCAAAGAACGTATGTTTTTACAAAAATAAAAAGAGCGCAATGAAATAAATCAGTTGCGCTCTTTTTATTTGAAATAAATTTCAAAAAGAAAAGGAATTTAATACCTAAGCGTTTGCTCTAACACCTTTATTTCCTTTTTGATTAGCCTTAGTGATCAAACCAAGAATGTGCATTGCTTTTTCAGAAGCAGTTTGCTCCGCACTCTTTTTATTGAAATCATCAGCAGTTGCTAATTTTTTTCCATCGATCATAACCGCTACTTTAAAGCGATCTCTTTTGTCAAATTTATACTTAGCCAACATTTTGTAAGTAACAACTTGCCCATTCTTTTGACAATGCTCTAACAGTTGGCTTTTGTAATTATCATCGTATTCTTCCAGTTCGTGAATGTCTAAGTAAGATCTTAAAATCTTATCAATGACATATCTCTTAGTTCCGTCGTAACCACACTCAAGGTAAACTGCTCCGACCAATGCTTCTAGAGCATTACCGAGCATTGAGCGACTTAATCGAGTTTGGTTGTATTCATTAAGAATAACATCCAATCCCATTTTGTCAGCGATTTGGTTGAGTGATTGGCGCTTCACAATTTTGGAGCGCATCTTGGTAAGGAAGCCTTCATTTTTGTTCGGGTATTTTTTAAAAAGATACTCCGCTACAATAGTTCCTAAAACTGCATCACCTAAATATTCTAACCGCTCATTACTAGTAATAGCAGTCATTTTATCATTAGAAGCAGATTTGTGATAAAAGGCTAATTTAAAAATCGAGAGCTTTGATGGTGTAAAACCAATCAGACTTCTCATTCGTTTGGCCAAACTTTTATCTTTCGAGAAATAAAAGTTATACAGCCTAAATACAAACTTCAAACGTTAATTAATTTTTTCGCTCTTTGACAAATTCCTTTCTTTAAACCTAGAATTTGTCGAAGAACTATTTTTTTAATAAATAATTGGTCAGAAGGTTATTATGATAAATTATTGAAACGTACAAGACGATTCTACGAAATCTTTAATTATGGAAAAGATTTAAAAACCAATATATAATGCACTTCGTGCAGTTAAGAATTAAATGGAAAAATAATAACCTAATAACCAAAATTCTTGAACTAAAAAAAATAATCAACTGAACGAAGTGTTGAAAATATCAATTTAAAATATGATACGGTAGTTTAGGCTTTAATAATTAGGTATTTAGAAAAACTATAAAATTTTTCGAAGGGAATCTTCCCTAAAGATAATCATATTTTTTTAAATACCACAGAGGAATTATGTCCTCCAAACCCAAAAGTATTACTTAAGAACGCTTTTACTTCACGCTCTTGCGCTTGGTTAAAAGTAAGATTCAATTTATTATCTAATGCTGGGTCGTCAGTAAAATGATTGATAGTAGGAGGTATAAAATTATGATTCATCGCCAAAATACCTGCTACAGATTCAATCGCTCCCGCTGCACCTAATAGATGCCCTGTCATAGATTTAGTAGAACTGATATTCATTTTATAGGCATGATCTCCGAATACTTGCTGGATAGCTTTGGTCTCGGCAATATCTCCTAAAGGAGTAGAAGTTCCATGTACGTTTACGTAGTCTATGTCTTCAGGGTTCATTTTAGCATCATTTAATGCCATCTTCATTACATTCCTTGCACCAAGTCCATCAGGGTGAGGTGCGGTAATATGATGAGCATCAGCAGTCGCTCCTGCACCTACAATTTCTGCATAGATTTTTGCTCCTCGTGCTTTTGCATGTTCGTAATCTTCCAATATCAAACCAGCAGCTCCTTCTCCCAAAACAAAACCATCTCTATCCAAATCAAAAGGTCGAGAAGCAGTTTTGAAATCATCATTTCTAGTTGAAAGTGCTTTCATAGAATTAAATCCACCTATACATAATTTCGCTACAGTCGCTTCCGAACCACCAGTCATGATGACATCAGCTCTTCCTAATCGGATATAATCAAATGCATTACTTATTGCATGAGATGAAGAAGAACACGCAGAAACCGTAGAATAATTAACTCCACGAAATCCATATTTTATAGAAATATGCCCAGCGGCGATGTCTCCAATTATTTTAGGAATTACAAAAGGATTATATCTAGGAGTACCATCTCCACCTAAAAAAGACTCTACCTCTTCCTCTAATGTATGTAAACCTCCAATTCCAGATGCCCAAATAACACCTGCTTTATCCAAATCAATTTTTTCAAGATCCAAACCAGAATCTTGAAAAGCTTCTTCAGATACCACCATAGCAAAATGCGAAAAACGGTCTAATCTTCTTGCCTCTCTTCTATGAAGATGATCTTGTACATTAAAACCTTTTACCTCACAGGCAAATTGAGTTTTAAATTTAGTAGCATCAAATTGAGTAATCAAATCAGCACCACTAACACCATTTTGTAATCCTTCCAAGTATTCTTGAATGGTATTTCCAATAGGGGTAATTGCCCCTAAACCTGTAACAACAACCCGTCTCATATTTTATTTATTTGTGATTTCAACATTGGTTAATTCTATTTTAAAATTTGATTAACGCATATGTTTTAGGGAAAAAACATCCTACTCTTTTAAAAATAAAAGAAATTAAATGCTTTATGGAAAAGTAAAACTCTCTCTAAAAAAAACCACAAACCAGAAAGAAATCTTTCTGATTTGTGGATTGGTTAAATAACTCTAATTGTTATTTGCATGTCGATTGAGGAACAAATTAAGCTCCTACTTTTTCTGACAAATAAGAAATCGCATCACCAACTGTAGCAATCTTTTCAGCTTGCTCATCAGGAATACTTAAATCGAATTCTTTTTCAAATTCCATTATTAATTCAACAGTATCAAGTGAATCTGCACCTAAGTCATTTGTGAAACTTGCTGCCGCCACAACTTCAGACTCATCTACACCTAATTTGTCAATAATAATTTTGTTTACTCTTTCTGCAATACTTGACATATTTAAAACGCTTTTGAGCTTATATCTTTTACTTCGAAATTTCTTTCTCTTTTTTAAATTTATTTTGCGTAGCTCGCAACTCTATTCAGAGAAAATAATAAATCAAAATTGTAAAAAATAATAAGCATTATTAATAAAATGCTGTGCAAAATAAACCATAAGAAGTAGGATAACCAAAGTTTTTAAAGACTTTTTTTATACTCTTGTTTTTGATAAAACAATAATGAAATGTACATTTACATCTAATTGTAAGAAATACACTAACTATTTTACACATTTAAATGTAGGACTTGCTATGTTTTTAAAAGTAACATTCAAATTATTATAATTCTAAATATTTAGGATTAATTTGCAGATTAATTTCAACGCCACCTTTTTTACACATTTTATTTACCTATACATTTAATATAACTATTAAATATAAATTCCAAGAATCATGGAAATTGTTAATCAACAAAATACAAAAATCGTAGCAACAGTAGGCCCTGCTTGTAGCTCTTATGATAAACTACTTGAACTAGTTCAAGCAGGTGTAGATGTTTTTCGTTTAAATTTTTCACACGGTACTCACGAAGACCATTTCAAAGTCATTAATCATATCAATTATATTAATGAAAAATATAATTTACATATCAGTATCTTAACTGACTTACAAGGGCCTAAATTAAGAGTTGGAAAAATAAAAGATAATGCACTTCCACTTAAGCCAGGTGATATGCTCACATTTGTAAATGAAGAGTGTATTGGGACAATGGAAAAAATTTATATGGCTTATCCTCAATTTGCTAGAGATGTAAATGTCGGAGAAAAAGTATTAGTCGATGATGGCAAGTTGATGTTTGAAGTCATGAAAACGAATAAAAAAGATAAGGTAGAATTGAAAGTACTTTTCGGTGGAATCTTATCTTCTAATAAAGGTGTTAATCTTCCTAATACAAAAATATCGTTACCTTCTCTTACTGAAAAAGACAGAAGAGATTTAGCATATATTTTAACGATACCATCTGTTAATTGGATTGCACTTTCTTTTGTACGTTCTGCAAAAGATGTAAAAGAGTTGCAAAAATTAGTAGAAGATGCTGGACATCAAGCGAAAATAATGTCTAAAATCGAAAAGCCTGAAGCGATAGAAAGAATAGATAAAATCATCAAAGCATCTAATGGAATCATGGTAGCTCGTGGCGATTTAGGAATTGAAGTTCCAATCGAGCAATTACCTAATTTGCAAAAAGATATTATCATGAAATGTCGTCAGCGAGCAAGACCAGTTATTGTTGCTACGCACATGATGGATAGTATGATTACAAATCCAATTCCTACTCGAGCAGAAGTTACAGATGTTGCCAATGCAGTTTTGGATGGTGCGGATGCAGTTATGTTGAGTGGTGAAACCTCAGTAGGAAAACATCCAGCAGTTGTAGTTGAAGCAATGAATAAAATTATCTACGAAGCAGAAAAGGGATATATCGTTGCAAGAGAGAAAAGACCTAAGCCTTCACCAAAATCAAGAACATTTTACTCAGATGCAATATGTAGACATGCTGCAAAAACTGCGGAAGAAGTAAAAGCAAAAGGAATTATAGGAGTGACAAGTTCTGGTTATACTGCGTTTAAAATTTCGAGTTTTAGACCTGATGCGAAGATGTTTATTTTTTCTGATAGTAATCATATGTTGGGGGTTCTTAATCTAGTGTGGGGAGCGAGATGTTTTTACTATGATAAATTTACGAGTACTGATGAAACCATTTATGACCTCGTTGAAATTTTAAAGAAAAAAGATATGGTGAAGAAAGATGATATAGTTATCAATACAGGAAGTATGCCGCTTGCTAAAAGATATAGAACTAATATGATGAAAATCACTTTAGTCGAGTAACCGCCAATTTCAAATGGCAGATTGAAATAAGCAATTCGAAATTGATTGTTTAGGAGTGACTAAAGAATAAATTCAAAAGAAATCGAAAAGTGTTATAAGTTATTTTTTAATCATTCCTTA
>JALZVK010000094.1 GCA_023301005.1 Saprospiraceae bacterium
CGAATCTTCAAAAGAAGATTCGGGTTTCCAATATGATTAGAGATTCTCTTTTCTTACAAAAAAATGGTCTCTACTCTATGTCCTAAATAGTTAGAATTATTTTTTATTTAAACAACGAAATTGGTCAATGAAAAAGTCTAAGTTATGAACTTCATAATCTTCATATCCAGTTTCCCAAATCATACGTACCAAATCCACTTCACCTTTTCTCAATATTTTTTCTTGACCTGAATTAATTAAATATTGAAGCGTATAAGTATGCTTTCGAGTCAAAGGATCAAAACTTCCTGACTCTGATTTATTATTGACTAAACTTACTTTTGTACCATCAATCATTTTTATGGAAATCAAACTTCCCTTACCTACTCTACCAAAAGCACGCTTTGCATCGGTAGTTGTAATCGAGTAAAATAAATTTAATAACAATACTCCTCCGGTGATTTGAGTAATAGAACCTTCACAGGTAATATAATCATCTTCTAACATGTATTGTTTCATTTCTTCATCCGTATGAATAAAGAAAACTTCTCTTTCTACATCTTTTCGTTTTTTTCCTAAAAATTTATCTACGCCATCAAATGCTAGATTACAATCTTTCATCGGAGGATTATACATAACATCCTCTTCCATTCTATATTGCTTAAATCTTTTGGAAGCAGCATAAAATGTTGCATCTTCTTGATAAGTAATAGCTGAACGTTGAGTATCTACCATAGTAGTTTCAGCCTCATCTTCAGGAGTTCTTTTTTTGCTACCACTATATTTGGTAATACCTTTTTTTGATTCTTGGTTAGTAGTAGTTTTAGCGACTTCTACTTGCGATTGACTCTTTTTATTTACAGTTGTTTTCTTTTTTGGAGTTTTAACTTTAGCGACTTTTGTTTTTGAATTCTTTTTCTTACTCACAGATTCTTTTTGCGTCTTCTGCTTCTTAGTTTTTGGAGCCTTTACAACTTTCGTTTTAGAATCAGTTTTTATGCCTTTATTTTTTTGGAGTCTTTTTAATTTTCTAGAAGCTGACTTACGATCCTTGCGAGCAGCTTTCTCCATTTTAACAGCCATATATAATTGTCCTTCTACTGCTTTATATTTTTTTGTGTCTGTCTTTTTATCTGATTTTAGTTGTGCTAATTCCTCCTCTAATATTTCTTTTGAATATTTAGCATCACTTTCTTTATCCATCGTATAATCTAATTCCTCTTGAGCTAGATCAAGTTTTTTTTCATATTTTAAAATCTCAGCACTAACTCCTTTCGCAGTTTGCTCATCAATAATTTCTTCTTTTTGATTATTATTAATGTAATTTTTTAAAATAGTATTATGAGTTGTATTTCCACTATCAAAATACTCCCAACTTCCATTAGGAAAGATTACAATACGTTCTCCATTTTTATTCTTTGCAATCCTCTGAGCATCAGATATTTGAGGGCAAATTAAAATTAAAGAACAAAGAGTAAGAAAATGGAAAATTTTTCTAAATTGCATAGTTCATTATTTATTAAAACAAAAATACGGATTCATTTAGTAATTTATACTTAAATTTTTAAAGTTGCTTTGTTTTTTTTATATCTAATATCTTCTTGACAATTAACAAGTTGTGAGATATTAATGTGAACAATAACTTAAATTCAAAACAAAACATTTCATTATTATTTTAGTAATACTAATACGTGGTTTCATTTAATAATGATTCACTTACTGTAAAAAACCTAATCATGAAAAAATGCTTCTTTTTTCTCTTAACTATTATTCTTTTTTTTAGTTGTGGTTCTTCCGATAGTTCTAATAACGGAAGCTTAACTTCAACTAATATGCAAAAAATTGATTTTAAAAAAATTGATGTGAATTATCCTACTGTAAAAAAATCAGATGCCGCTGATAATTATCATGGCACAGAAATTAAAGACCCTTATCGTTGGCTCGAAGATGATGCTTCAGAAGAAACTGGTCAATGGGTCAAATCCCAAAATGATGTCACCTTTGACTATCTTTCTAATATTCCATATAGAGATGCTATCAAACAGCGATTAGAAAAAGTGTGGAATTATGAACGCTTCGGTTCTCCATTTAAAGAAGGTGGAAAGTATTATTATTTTAAAAATAATGGACTCCAAAATCAAAGTGTACTGTATGTACAAGATGATTTGGATGGCAAATCAACTGTTGTACTTGACCCCAATAATTTTTCTAAAGATGGTACTACTTCTTTAGGAACAATGAATTTTAATAAAGATGGAAATCTTTTGGCTTATCAAATTTCCGAAGGTGGTTCTGATTGGAGAACTATTCTTGTCAAAGATTTAAAATCAGGGAAGACATTAAGCGACAAAGTGGAGTGGGTAAAATTTTCAGGTATCAGTTGGGCTGGTGATGGTTTCTATTATAGTCGCTATCCTGAACCAGAAAATGACAAAGCACTATCAGGTAAAAATGAATTTCACCAAGTCTATTTTCATAAAATAGGAACACCTCAATCTGAGGATGTTTTGGCTTATGCTGACCGTGCTCATCCTAATCGAAATGTATATTGTCAAACGACTCAAGATGAACGGTTTTTAATTTTATCAGTAGTAGAATCTACGAGTGGTAATGCGATGTACGTCAAAGATTTAAGTAAAAAAGAAAATGGATTTATTCCGATTTGGCCGACTTTCGAAAACGATTTTCAAGTCGTAGATAATGACGGAAGTAAATTGTTAGTATTGACTAATTATAATGCTCCTAACAATAGAATTGTATCTATTGATATTGAATATCCAACGGAAGGAGATTGGAAAGAAATCATTCCTGAAAGTAAAGATGCACTTAGAGGTATAGATTTGATTGGTGGAAAAATGGTCGCTTCCTACATTCATAATGCTTCCAGTAAAGTGAAGATTTTTGATTTAAATGGAAAATACGAAACTGACTTAAAACTTCCTGGCATTGGTACGGTCGGAGGATTTAGTGGAAAGAAAGATGAGAATGAAGCATTTGTTTCTTTTAGTTCATTTACTCGACCTACTACTATATATAGGTTGAATATGGATGGAAAAAAAATAGATGTATTTAAAGCACCTTCTGTTGATTTTAATTCAGACGATTATACAACTGAGCAAATTTGGTTTGCAAGTTATGATGGAGAAAAAATTCCAATGTTCTTGACTTATAAAAAAGGATTAAAGATGGATGGCAAACGTCCAACTTTATTATATGGTTATGGAGGATTTGATATTCCTGTGCTTCCAAGTTTTAGAATTTCGAATACGGTACTTTTAGAAAATGGAGGAATATATGTAGTTGCCAATATTAGAGGTGGTGGAGAGTTTGGAAAGAAATGGCATAAAGCAGGAACGAAAGACCAAAAGCAAAATGTATTTAATGACTTCATTTCTGCTGCTGAATATTTGATAGCTCAAGGTTATACGAGCAAAGAAAAATTAGCTATTCAAGGTGGTTCAAATGGTGGACTGCTAGTAGGTGCATGTATGACTCAACGTCCTGATTTATTTCAAGTCGCATTCCCTCAAGTAGGTGTTTTGGATATGTTGCGTTATCATACTTTTACAATTGGTTGGGCATGGGCAGAAGATTATGGAAGAAGCGATGACCCTGAAGCATTTAAATATTTAATAAAATATTCTCCGCTTCATAATGTAAAAGAAACAGCCTACCCTGCTACAATGGTGACAACTGCTGACCATGATGACAGAGTTGTTCCTGCGCACTCATTTAAATTTATTTCGGAACTCCAAGACAAACACAATGGAGAAAATCCTGTACTCATCAGAGTAGAAACAAGTGCTGGTCATGGTGCTGGGGTACCGACTGATAAGTTAATTCAAAGTGCCGCAGATATGTCGAGTTTTATGTTTTACAATATGAAAGAAGATATTATTTACGATTTTGATTATAAAAATTAAGGGGAATAAAACAAAAATAGAAAAGGCTTTAGCCATACATCAATCTTGGTGTAGGGCTAAAGCCAAATCTAATTTTATTCTTCACCGCCTTAAAAGGCGGTGCTATAAATTCCAATCTCTACTATCTTTTTGAAATTCACTTTGAACCATTATTCATCACCCAAAATACTATGCTTCTATACCTCGATATATCTTTACCTTCCCTCCGACTTTGGGATGTAGTCGATGTACTCATCGTAGGTTATTTATTTTATTTGATATATCAATTATTAAAAGGGAAAATTGCCTTTAATATTTTCATAGGAGTCTTAGCAATTTTTGGAATATGGAAACTGACTCAGTTTCTTGATATGAAATTAACCTCCTCTCTCTTTGGGCAATTTGCAAGTGTCGGAATTATAATGTTATTAATTGTCTTCCAACCTGAGATTCGAAAATTCCTTTTAGTGTTGGGAAATACGACCTTACGACAACGTTATAATTTTTTAGATAGATGGTTTAGTGATGCTAACCAAAATGAAACTGATTCTAATGAAAAACTTCAAATCATTAGAAGTATCAAAACTGCGATTCTTAATTTAAGTAAAGATAGAACTGGTGCTTTAATTGTCATTTCAAATAATATTCCGCTTGACACGATTGGCAATACAGGAGTGACTTTGGATTCCATAATAAGTCATCAATTAATAGAAAGTGTATTTAATAAAAATAGTCCTTTACATGATGGTGCAATTATTATTGAAAATAATAAACTAAAAGCTGCAAGTTGTGTTTTACCACTTTCTAATAATGAAAATTTACCTTCCAAATCTGGATTAAGACATCGTGCAGCAGTAGGGACAACAGAACAAAATGATGTAGTCGTATTTATTATTTCAGAAGAAAATGGTCATATTTCTTTTTCGAAAAATGGAAGTTTAAAACAAGACATTTCCGAAAATGAATTATCAGAATTACTTTTGGAAAATTTTGAAATATAAGAGCTTGTTGGGGAATTAGATTTTGAGATAAAAATGTTCATTTTTTGATGAAACGATGCGAAAAAATAGGAACATAGTCTGCGCTATTTGACT